>NZ_JAVWUP010000150.1:0-892 GCF_036667095.1 Gordonibacter sp.
GACAAGAAGGTGGACCTTGGGGCGCTACGCGAGGATGTGCAGGGAGTCGAGGAAAACGGTGATGATTATAAGGAAGTGCCCCTTGGTAAATATGAGGTGCGAGTGGAGAAGATGGAGCTAGGCGAGACAGGTGAGAAGTCCAAGAACCCTGGCTCTCCGATGCTGAAGGTGCAGTTCCGCATTATTGCCGGAGAGAGCACGAAGAGTTGCATTTTCATGAATCAGGTGGTTACGGCAGCGTTTGGCATCCATAAGGCCAACGACTTCCTGCGCTCCCTTGATTCGGGTATCGAGGTTGGGTTTGAGAGTTACGCACAGTATGCCGATCTGATCCTGGATATCGGCGAGGAAATCGACGGCAAGCTGGAATACGCCATCGAGTACGGGCAGAACAAGCAGGGTTTCAGCACATTCGAGGTCATGGAGGTTTTCGAGGTTTAATCCAATCCGCAAGCCCGCTGCTAGTGGCGGGCTTGCCTATGCCCATACCGGAAAGGGGGTGATTTCAGTGTTGCTTTTTTACGATTTTGAAGTTTTTTCCCACGACTGGTTGGTGGTGGTACTTGATCCTTCCACACGATCCGAAACGGTCATAGTCAACGATGGGGACGCTCTGGCAAAACTCTATTACGCCAACCGTGACAACGTGATATTCGTCGGCTACAACAACCGTAGATATGACCAATACATTATGCGCGGCATACTTGCTGGCTTTGACCCAAAAGAGATCAACGACTGGATAATTAAAGATGGCAAGCAAGGGTGGCAGTTCTCGCGATTATTCCAGACCTACCCAATGGTTAACTATGATGTGATGCCGAATCCTCCTGTGGGCTTAAAAACCCTTGAAGGATTCATGGGTGCTAGCATCGAAGAAACCAGTGTGCCGTTC
>NZ_JAVWUP010000150.1:902-1110 GCF_036667095.1 Gordonibacter sp.
GAGCGCACCATAGATGTATTCCTGGAATCTTATGAGACGTTTGAGAGCCGCTTAGCGCTTGTTAAGATGTTTGATCTACCCCTTGGTCATATCGGCAAAACAGACGCCCAGATGATCGCTGAAATACTCGGGTGCAAAAAGACCTATTGGGATGATGAGTGGGATCTTCGCGTACTCGATTGCATCGAACCGGGGAAATACGCCTACG
>NZ_JAVWUP010000150.1:1132-6045 GCF_036667095.1 Gordonibacter sp.
TGGTTCATGAATCCGTCTAACCACGACTACACCTTACACCTCGATTGCGAGGTTGCCGGATGCCCCCATCGATTTGGTTGGGGAGGCGTGCATGGGGCCTTACCTAAATATCACAGTACCGGTTGCTTGCTGCATGTGGATGTGACCAGCTACTACCCGTCGCTGCTTATCAAGCACGACCTTATTACCGGCTCGGCAACAAACCCAGAGCGCTATGTGGAAATCTACGACAAGCGGGTGGACTACAAGGCTCGCGGCATGCGTGCGGAACAGCTGCCGCTGAAGTTAGCTCTCAATGCCATCACGGGTGCTGAGAAGGACAGGTTTAACAAAGCCTACGATCCACGTAACAACAACCTCATGTGCGTGAACGGGCAACTTATGCTGCTCGACCTCATGGACAAGCTGGAGGGTTGTTGCACCCTGGTGCAATCCAACACCGACGGTCTCATTATCGAAATCGAAGACACTGATGAGGCCTTTGATCGTGTCGATGCGATCTGCTACGAGTGGGAGCAGCGCACGGGTATGGGGTTGGGCCTTGATCAGGTTGCCGAAATACACCAAAAGGACGTGAACAACTATCTTTGGATAGAGGCGGATGGGAAGCTGGAACGCAAGGGTGCCTATGTTAAGGAGCTAAGTGCGCTCGACTACGATTTGCCCATAGTCAACACGGCGGTAGTGAATGCCCTCGCTTACGGCACCCCGGTGGAGCAAACCGTGATGGCCGCCACCGATCTGATCGAATTCCAAAAAATCGTGAAGGTGTCGCGTAAGTACCTGTATGGGTGGCACAACGGCGAAGCACTGAGCGACAAGACATTTCGCGTGTTTGCCTCGACGTGCGTTGAGGATACCCATATCGGCAAGGTCAAGACCGAGGGCGGCACCGTTGAGAAGTTTGCCAACACCCCCGAGCACTGCTTTATAGACAACGGGGAAATGGCAGGGTTGAGCTCCGATGATCCGATGCTTGATAAGCAGTGGTACATCGACCTTGCCACCAAACGCCTGCGTGATTACGGGGTGGTGGGCATTGATGACTGATCCGCTGTTTAAGGGCTATGTACCAACCAGAAACAAGGCGTGTCTTGTCAAGTTCAAGGAGCACCTCGAAAATATCAAAGGCATCGATGAGGTGGAAACCTTGCCGGAGTACGCGGGGATACTCGCCGAATCCACCGTGCTGATTGATATTGATAACCAAGCCCAAAGCGAAACGCTTATGGGTATCGTGGAGGATATGCAGCTTAATTGTCGAGTGTATGAGACCACGCGCGGCAAGCACTTCCTATTTCTCAATGATGGGTATTTCACCCGCTGCACCAACGGGACCACCCTTGCTTGTGGTATCCAGGCTGATATTAAAGTGGGTTCGAGGAACAGCTACTCGGTCTTAAAATTCAAAGGTGAGGTGCGCCCGATTATCTGGGATGTGGATGAGGGGGAAGCCTATCAACCTGCACCTGCGTGGTTGCGAGCGGTCAAAGGCGCACCGATTTTTGCCGATATGCACGAAGGTGACGGGCGCAACGAGGCTCTGTTTACCCATATCCTTGCACTGGGGCGTGCGGGACTTACTAAAGAGCAAACCCGCGAATGCATCGGAATCATAGGCTCGCGCGTGTTGCCGGAGGTCATGGGTGATGATGAGGTCAACAAGATTATGCGTGATGAGGCTTTTCCCGATAAAGTCTTTAACGCTCATACGCGCTTTATAGCTAACGGCAAGTTCAACCATTTCAAGTTTGCTGAATACATGGTGGAAACATGCCCTATGCGTTCGGTTGGAGGGGTGCCGCATATGTACAAGAGTGGCATATACACGTGCAGCACCGAGGAAATCGAGCGCACTATGCTCCAGATCGAGCCGACGCTTGCCAGCATGCACCGTTCCGAAGCTCTGAAGACAATCCGCTTGATTGTGGACACACAGAAGGTTGAGGATGAAACGGGGTTAATTGCTTTCTCTAACGGTTTGTATGATTTGAATACGGGCAAGTTACTGCCGTTCTCGCCTGACAGGGTGGTTACGAATATGATCCCATGGGATTACAACCCACTGGCTCATTCCGACGTATTGGATAAGACCCTCACTAAGCTTGCCTGTGGCGACCAGGATATTCGTTCGCTACTCGAAGAAGCGGTGGGCTACTGCTTCTACCGCAGAAACGAATTGCGCAAGTCGTTCATCTTGGTGGGGGATCGCTCAAACGGCAAATCCACGTACCTTTCCATGGTGCGCAACCTGCTCGGAGCAGGCAACACCGCAGCGCTTGACCTGAAAGATATTGGGAGCCGGTTTCGTACCGCAGAGTTGTTAAATAAATTGGCAAATATTGGTGACGATATTAGCGATGAGTTCATGCGCGGAGAATTGGTGGCTCAATTCAAGAAAGCCGTGACAGGTGAGATGCTCACCGCCGAGCATAAGGGTGAGAAGCCGTTTCGGTTCGCCCCGTATGCCAAGCTGTTATTCAGTGCCAACACCATACCGCGCATCAAAGACGATACGGGAGCCGTGCTGTCGCGCTTGGCCATCATCCCGTTTGAGGCATCGTTCACCGAAAACGATGCAGACTACGACCCCGAGATAGGCGACAAGCTGCAAAGCCGTGAATCAATAGAGGCACTTATAGTGCTGGGTTTGCGCGCTTTGGAGCGAGTACTTGTTCGTAAGCAGTTCACCACTTCAACGAAGGTTGAGCAGCAGGTGGAGGACTATCACCGCACCAACAACCCTGTTATAGGGTTTTTCGAGTGCGTTTCTGCGGATGAACTGATTAACAACCCAACGGGTGACGCCTACAAGATGTATTTGGAATACTGCCATGCAGGTGGGTTCAATCCAATGGCTAACAACCCCTTCACCACGATTGCTAAAAAACATTACGGCTTCGAGGTTGGCATTAAAAAACTGAAACTCGGTAGGGATCAGAAGAGCAAGGCCTATCGGGTCTTCGTGAAGGGCGAGGTGTTGCGCTGTGACGGGTAGGCGCGATAAATATCTCGTTGAGATGTTAAACGACCCCCAGGATCAGCGCCACGGAACCAACACAGGCTACATCTATGGGTGTCGTTGTGATGAGTGTCGAGCCGCACATGCAAGAAGCAGTAGAGACCAGCGCGAAGCAGAGAACCGGGTGTTGGGCATAGCAGCGGCGCGAGCAAGAAGAACCCGTCAGTGGTACACATATCTATCTAATTCAGGAAAAGCAACTGTGTGTCCGATGTGCGGTAAATACACAAGGCGTGCGTGCGGTATGCACACTAAATGCGAACAGGAGATATAGGCTCATGATATACAGAATAGGTAACACGTTCGAGATACGCCCCTACAGCAACAAGCTCTGCTGGGAACTATGGGAATTACGCACAGTTCATAGCGGAAAGCCCGATGAAGCGGTGAAATGGGTTTTTACGCAAAAGTACCCCAGCAGTATGCAGGGCGCTCTTCAATCGATTTTAGAGCTTCAATTGAAGCGTGGGACAGAAACTATTTACGGACTAAAAGCGGCGGTAGATCACGTGAGTAAAACAGCAGAATTGTTTGCCATTCGCTCATATGGTGAAGAGTGTCAATGCGTTGATGCTGACGAAGATGGCCTGGGGTGTTGTAGCGTCTGCGGTGGGTATATGGAGCTGGGGGATAATTTCTGCCCAGCCTGTGGGCGCCCGCAAACAAAAAGCCACGACGCGAAGGTGGTGGACTAAATGAGGGCGGTGAAACAACCTAAGAGGTCCATACGATTTGCTGGCACGCGCGAGGCCTGGTGCGGCGACGTTGTCTACAAAACCGAGTCTGACCTGGCCTGCGCGGTAAGGACCCTGTCCCTGGTAGCACCGGCTGACGTGCTGGCCGAGGCAACCATAACGGTGCGGATGAGCGAGGGCGAGGGTAAGACACTTAGCGAGTGGCTGATTGGGCATGGGGGAGGTGTACAACCATTGGTAAAATTTTGTTAACAGTTTATACCGACTTCGGTTAGAAGTGGGTATAATGAATGGCTGAAAGGAAAGCAAAAAGGAGGAGGTTGTGAACAATGACAACAATGGAATTGCTGACGATCCCCGGCATGGACAACAGCAAGAAGCTAAAGCGACTCCAGAAGGATGCGAAGAAACGCATGGAGAACGGAATACGAGATCAGAGGGTTGCCGCCTCGATGATGAGCAAGAAGACCTTGAAAAAGTAGAAAGCATTCTTGAGGCCGTCCCTGAACCGCTCCGGGAACTTATTGCGGAAGCGATGATAACAAGGACCTGGTCTGGTTTACTTCCTGATCCAGCTTCTTTCGAAAAGTACCCTGAGTGGGTGCAGCATAAGATGACTGACTGGAACGATGCAAAAATTATTGATGAATCCAAAAGGCTCGATAAGATAGCGGAAGCAGCGATAGCGGACATTAAGCTAGAAACAGTGCTTACATTTGCGATAAACGCCATCTTCGCCTTTACGGCTTTCTTCGCTTTCATCATCACCAATAATGCCGCATCCTTTGGCTTATTGTCTGTTCCGGGAATTACAATAGCTGTAAATCTATGGAGAAACCGTCAGAAGGACGATGCTCCAGAAACCGAAACATAGAAATAGTCGACCGCCCTTCGGGGCGGTTTTTTAGTTATCCCCTGACTTTCTCACCTTTGGCGCTTACGCTTTTTGAAAGGTGAGTATCAAAATATAAGGGGCTCAAATGAACACAAAGAAAAAAGCTATTATCCGCATAGCCATTGCTGCGGTTGCAGTGATCAATGCTGTAGCTGCCATGGTTGGATTGCCGCAGCTTGCCATCGATCAGGCGATGGTGGAGATTGTGTACGAAGGCGTATCTGCGCTGCTACTCGTGGGCGGTAGTACATGGGCAGCTTGGAAAAACAATAGCATCACGCCGGAAGCCATTACTGCCGAT
>NZ_JAVWUP010000151.1:0-5971 GCF_036667095.1 Gordonibacter sp.
GTAAGTCCGTGGGAGGATAGGGCGTCGCGCTCGCAAAGGGTGCTCTTCGTATGCCGCAGGCCCCCGGATCGCAGGATCCGGGGGCCTGCGTGCGTTTCAGGGGGCCTGCGCACGGTACCCCGCGGCGCCGCCGGTGGCGCGTGCATAGGCGGGGGAGGCGGCGCGGCTGGTGCGCGGCGCTTGCGAGCACGGTGCGGTCCTTTTGCTACGCAGCCCCGTACCGTGTCCCGTGCGCTGCTCAGGGCGGATGGGTAGCGAAGGCGGTTGCGGAGGGGTCTCGTGAAGGGGGGCCGGAAACCGGCGTGGTGGCCGATCGGCCGTGCACGATATGCTATGCTGCTATGAAACGTGAGTGCCGTGCGCTGCCGCAGGGTGAGCGCGGCCGTGTGAGAAAGGAAACGTGCATGCGCGAAGGAAGCGCCCCGAATTTCTGCCCGCCCACTGAAGAGGGTGTGCTGTTGGAGTTTATCGACGAGAACGGCGATGCAGTCGAACTTGAGTTCCTAGGACTGATCCTGCACGGAGAGCGCCGCTACGGCTTCTTCTTTCCGGTATCTGAGGACGCTCCTGCGGGCTCGTCGGGCGAAGTGCTGTTGCTGGAAGTGACAGAGCTTGATGAAGACGGCCAGCCGTCCGAGTTTGAGTTAGTGGATGACGAGGGCGTGGCGGCTGAGGTATACGCAGATTTCTGCCAAGCTACGAAAGCTCTCTACGACTTCGAGTAAAAACAGCACGCCCCGTCCTTCGACGGGGCGTGCTGTGGTGACGCGGTTCTTTTGCTTTGCTCTCTCGGTGCGGGTGGGCGACGACAGAGGATCGTGCGAGGATTGGCCGACTTACTGTCGGCCGAACTGGTCCCAGCCGCCGTCAGGTTTGACGAGTTCGGATTGTGCAATTGCCGCAAGGTACATGACCTCATGGTTGATGGCCTTTTCCAGCCGGCATACCTCTTCTTCGGTTGTTGCCAAGGAGAAGATGTGTTCGGTGGCGATTTTGATCGCCCTGAGTTGCATCTCGTAATCCTCGTTTCCCATTGCGCGCCCCCGCATTTCGACATATGATTCTATTGCATATATAAGCTAATAACTACTGTTTTATCTGCATACTATAAAGTATAGTTTACGCTATTTCGGTGTGTCGCTACTAGCCTTTTCGCCCATGGAGAATAATACACTGAAAGCCCAACTTGGTGCCAGTATTGCAGAATTGCGCACAGCGGCCGGTATTATCTCCGATAAAGTGTGGGCTGCTCATACGCTTGAGGAAGCAGGTCTCGCGTCGGGGGCTTAGAGCGTTGCAAGCCTTACAGGTCGACGGGGTTCCAGCTGCCATCGATATCGCAGATCCAGGCTTGCGCGTCCGTGAAGGAGAAGAAGGTGAGCACGGGGTCGCTTGCACCCTCGTAGCTTTCCCCTAATCCTACCATATGGTCGAAGCCAGCTTGCCGCACCTCGTCGTTCGCGCGGTCGTCGAGGTCGGCGCTGCCTCGCAAGATGATCCAGCCGCTGCCGGGCTTCCAGGCGGTCAACTCGAACTGGGGGTTCTCTTGCAATTCGCGGTACACGTCTTTGGTGGTGGCGGTGCAAAACCAAATACGCCCGTCCTGCTCGGCAGCGAAGCTGAAGGGGCGGACATGGGGCTGGTCGCCTTCGACGGTGGCCAGGTACCAGGCGGGAACGCTGGTCAAGTAGTCTACGATGGTTTGATTTCCGGTCATGGTGGTTTCCTTTCGTCGGGTTGGCTCTGCGCGGGGTTATGCCGCGGTTTGCTGTTCTAGTGGGGAATGAGATTCGTGGCCATGATAAGCGCCAGCATGGCTGCTATAGCAACCGCCCCCCACGCGTCACGACGCGTGTAGGCCAGAACGTGCAGACGCGTGCGGCCGGGGCCGCCGTGGTAGCAGCGTGCATCCATGGCCAAAGACAGCGTCTCAGCGTGGCGGAAGGCACTGGTAAACAGCGGTACCATGAGCGAGCTGATGAGGGATAAGCCGCCTTTGAACGGGTTCGCCGTAAAGGTGGCCCCGCGACTGATCTGGGCGCGGTAGATCGTTTGCAGCTCGAGCATGAACTGGGGCAGGAAACGCAAGGCGATACCCATGATCATAGCCAGCTCATGGGCAGGCAGGCCAATGCGCGCAAAAGGTGCGAGCAGGTATTCGAAGGCATCGGTGATGTCCAGCGTGGCTGTGGTCAGGGTGAGTAGGCTCATTCCCAGAAGCAGAAGCAGGAGGCGACATCCCAGGAACGCGGCCGACACAAGACCTGCCTCGCTGATGCGGAAAATCCACCATTCGACGAGTACGGTGCCTCCTTGCACGAAGAACACGTTCAGCAAGGCGGTAATTGCCACGATGAAGAGCAGGGGCCCCACAGAGCGGAAAGCGGCTCCTAGAGGGATATCGGCCAACGCGAAGAACCCCAGCACGAAGACGGCGGATACAGCCAGCCCCCAGAACGTTTGAGCCACGAATGCCACCGCGGTGAAAGCCAGTGCCAGCAGCAGTTTGGCACGCGGGTCCATGCGGTGCAGGGGGCTCGTGCCTGGTCGGTAGCGTCCGAATACGGCAATATCGGGCATGGCTAGCCTTGGCTTTCTCTGGAGGGGCTGCTGCTGTCGGACAAGGTGCCGGCGGATGCCTTGTCCGCGACCGCCGTTTTCGTCCTGTTGGCTGCGATGTCGTCAGCAAGCACCTCTGCGTCATAGAGCGCGTGCGGCAGATCGAATCCGCAGGCGCGCAGCTCATCTGCCAGCTTTTGAGCAGCCGGAACATCCAAGCCGATGGCACGCAACTCGTCGCCGCGGGCGAACACTTCGGCAGGCGTGCCCAAGGCGAACAGGGTTCCTTCGTTCAATACCAGGACACGGTCGGCCAGCCGGGCCAGATCGTCCATGCTATGCGACACCATGACAACGGTGAGGCCGCCGGCGTGCAGCTCGTCGATAAGGTCGAGGAACTCGGTGCGTGCCAAGGGGTCCAAGCCTGCCACCGGTTCATCGAGCACCAGTACACGCGGCCCCATGGCTAGTACGCCGGCGAACGCCACCCGGCGCTGCTGGCCTCCCGACAGTTCGAAGGGGCTGCGCTCGCATACGTCGTCGAAGGGGAGGTGTACTTGGTCGAGCGCTGTCCGCACGCGGCGATCAACCTCGTTGTCATCCAGTTTCAGATTGCGCGGCCCAAAAGCCACGTCGTCGTACACGGTTGCAGCAAACAGCTGGTGCTCTGGGTACTGGAACACCACTCCCACCTGTCCACGGCATTTCTGCGCCACCTGCCGGTCGGCGAGGTCTTCTCCGTTGCACAGCACGCGTCCGCAGGTGGGATGCACAAGTCCGTTCATATGCTGGATCAGCGTGCTTTTTCCGCTGCCCGTGTGTCCGGCGATACCCAAAAACTCGCCGTCGCTTAAGGTGAAGTCGATGTCGCGCAGGGCCCATACCGCATCTGCGGCAGTTCCCCAGGCGGGCTTTCCGTGCGCTTCGAGCGAGGGCGCGTCCTCGGCTGCTAAGGCCGCTGCTTCTTGAGCGGCTTTAGCGGAGCGCTGTGCCTTCAGCGCGCGCTTGCGGCGCTTCTTTTCCTGACGATCGGGATTGGTATACGAATAGCCTACGCCCTCGAATGCAATCGGCATAGCTCCTCCTTCAGGTCGTTTGCATCCACGTGGGTCTTTACGTCCACTCCGCGCTGTTGCAGCAGCAGCGACAGCCGTGCGGCAAACGGTACGTCCAGGTTCAAGTGTTCCAGGAGGGCTGCTTGCACCAACACTTGGTCGGGCGTGCCGTCGAGCTGCACTCGACCCGCATCCATGACCACGACACGCTCTGCTTGGGCGGCTTCTTCCATGAAATGAGTGATCATTACGACGGTCATGCCGCGTGCGTGCAGTTCGTGGCATACACGCATGAGGCCCTTGCGCCCGCGCGGGTCCAGCATGGCGGTGGCTTCGTCTAGGATGAGGATATCTGGGTCCATGGCCAGCACGCCGGCAATGGCAACACGTTGTTTCTGCCCGCCGGAAAGCGCGCTCGTCTCGCGTTTGTCGAAGCCTTGCAGCCCTACATCGGCCAAGGCGTCTACAACCCGCTGGCGCAGCTTATCGGTGGACACGCCCAGATTCTCGGGGCCGAATGCCACATCGTTCTCGATGAGGCTGGCTACCAGCTGGTCGTCGGGGTTCTGGAATACGAGGCCCGCGTTGCTGCGGATGAAGTACGTGGATGCGGGGTCGCTCGTGTCGTGATCGAGCACGCGCGCGATACCTTCGTCGGGCACGAGCAGCGCGTTGATGTGTTTGGCCAAGGTCGACTTGCCCGACCCGTTGCCACCGAGCACGCATACGAACTGGCCGCGCTCGATGCGCAGGTCGATACCGTCCAGCACGAACGTCTCGCCGTCGTAGGAGAATCGTACGTCTGAGAATTCGATCAAGGATACGCTCCTTCTTGTTCCGGCCTCGTCTTTCGGACGGGGCGGGTAGGCTCTTTCGCGAGGATTTTTCTGATTGCTGCCTGCAAGGAAAGCGGGGCTTTCGAAGCTGGCTTCCTAGCGTCCTTTCACCTGCTTTTTCTTCGGCGTGATAAGGTTCGATACGCTCTTGTACACGATAAGCGTCAATATGCCGTTCAGCACGGCTTTTATCAGGTTGAACGGAGTTAGGATGGGAAGGATCATAGCAACAACCGCATCGAAGGGTACGCCCAAGTACAGGGGCGTGATAACCAGGTTGCCTAGGATCGCCATGACGGTGGCCCCGATGACGCTGAACACCAGGCCGACAACGGCGCTTTTGAACGTGCGTTTTTTGCGGTAGATGAACGCTGCCGGCAGCACGAAGCCCGCCACCACCAGGATGTTCATGATGGCGCCCGAGAAGTCTGCCAAAAGGATGCCGTGGATGACGGCGCTGACTGCGCCCACGGCAAGGCCAGCCGCCGGCCCGAAGGCGAATCCGCTGACCAGGGCTGGCATAGCCGAAGCATCGTACTTGAGGAAGGTGACGCCTGGCAACAAGGGGAACTCGATGAACGACAGCAAGGCGGACAGGGCGCACATCAGCGCCATCGTCACCAGCTGCCGGGTGTCCCATTTGTTCGTGTTGGAGAACGGAAGGTTCTGCTTGTCGTGCGCTGTGGTCATGATGACCTTCTTTCCGCGGGGCTCAAGCCTGTGCGGGTTCGCTTCTTAGCCTCGCAGAAAAAAGAAACGAGCCCGTATGAATTCCGATCATTCCATACGGGCTCGTTATTCGCATTCAGCTCGCCTTCGCGTATGCGCGTCGGACGAATCGTCGTGCGAACTCTGCCTCTTCCATCCGGACTTTAACCGTTGGTCCCGGAGTTTCACCGGTATCAGCCCACGAAGCGCGCTTCTGACAAGGGGTCAGGGGCGTGCCATCGCAGGGTCGCGGACTTTCGGCTTTGTGCGACGCATGCGCGTCGACGATCCGATTACCGCCAGTGAGGAATTTCACCTCGCCCTGAAACAGAATCCATCGCGGCCCATTGTAGCGCCCGGTACGCCGCGACGCAACCGCATGCCGGGCAGGTCTGGACAAATTGGTGAAACTGTGGAGAGAGCTTGTCGTTCGAGTGGTGCGATTTGCGGGCGGTGATATCTCGAACTTCGGCGCGCTTGCCACTGCGCTTGCCGCCACTATCGGCACGCCCATCTTGGTGTTCGGCATGGTGCGTTCTCGTATTCCGCGATCCTCGGATGGTCCTACTGCGGCAACCGGTGCGTCACGTACCTATTCGGTAAGCGTGCCATCATGCCTTACCAGACCCTGTGGAGCGGCGGCATTTTTGGGGGCCGTCGGCATCGGTAACGTGGTGTGGGCGGTGTCCGACATCGGCAATGCGCTCATGGCCATTCCCAACATCGTGGCCATCCTGCTGTTGTCGGGGCTGGTCACGCGTGAGACGCGCCACTATGTGTACGACAATCATACAGCAGAGATCAACGACGATC
>NZ_JAVWUP010000152.1:0-5959 GCF_036667095.1 Gordonibacter sp.
GAGGCGCTTGAGGCCTACTTCGCACGTACGCCGCGGTTTGCGGTGGCGTTCTCGGGCGGTTGCGATTCGTCGTATCTGGTGGCAGCGGCGCTTGCTGCTGGCTGCGACGTGCGCGCCTACCTGGTGCGCTCGGCGTTCCAGCCGCCGTGCGAGATCGAGGACGGTTTGCGCTTGGCTGCACAGCGTGGTATCGACCTGGTTATCATCGATGCAGACGTATTGTCCGAACAGGCTATTTGCTCGAATTCGCCCGATCGTTGCTACTGGTGCAAGACATTCATCTTTTCCACCATTCTCAAACGCATGCGAGGCGACGGCTACGAGGTCTTGGTTGACGGCACGAACGCGACCGACGATCCGGCGCATAGGCCCGGGTTCCGTGCGCTGGCCGAGTTGGGCGTGGTGTCGCCGCTACGCCGTGCGGGCATGACCAAAGACGACGTGCGTGCCGCGTCGCACAACCTGCAGCTGTTCACAGCCGACAAACCCAGTTTCTCATGCTTGGCCGTGCATGTGTCGCAAGGCCGGCCTATTACCGCTGGATCGTTGGTGGAGGCAGCGGCATCGCCCGAGGTGACTGCCCGTATCGTTGCCCGCAACGCCGCGGTGGGCGCAGCGCTCGACGAAGAATGCAATCCTGCGTTCATGGATGCGGGCGATGTCCCGACGCAGGAACCCAGAGCGGCAGAGGGGAAGCGCTGATGGAAGAACGCGAGATGCGTGCGTTGCTGGCGGCGGTTGCCGATGGTTCGGTTGCCCCCGATGTGGCGGCGCTGCGCTTCAAGACGGCCCCGTTCACGGACTTGGGCTACGCCAAGGTGGACCACCATCGTGGCATTCGCCAAGGAGCCGCCGAGGTGATCTACGGTGCCGGCAAGACGTCCGAGCACATCGCCGGCATCGTGGCGAACATGCGCGAAGCGGGGCAGGAGCGCGTGCTGGTTACGCGCCTGGCGCCCGATGCCGCCGCCGAGGTGGAGGCGCGCCTTGTCGCCGTCGATCCGTCGCTGGGCGCGGCGTTCGCCTACCATGAGTTGCCGCGTGTGGGCATTGTGGGGGGCCTGCCCCAGGCGGATGGCAACGGTCGCATCGTCATCGCCGCAGCTGGCACGAGCGACCTGTTCGTAGCCGAGGAGGCGGCGCTCACAGCCGAGGTGCTGGGCAACGAGGTGGTGCGCCTCTACGACGTGGGCGTGGCGGGCATCCACCGGCTGCTTGCGCATGCCGACGACATCGCCTCGGCCCAGGTGATCGTGGCAGTGGCCGGCATGGAGGGTGCGCTCGCCTCTGTCGTGGGCGGCATGGCGTCGTGCCCGGTCATCGCTGTGCCCACGAGCGTGGGCTACGGCGCGTCGTTCGGCGGCGTGGCAGCGCTCCTGGCCATGCTGAACTCGTGCGCCTCGGGCATTTCCGTCGTGAACATCGATAACGGTTTCGGTGCGGGGTACCAAGCGAACATGATCAACCACGTGCGGATTCCATCGGCCTGACGATTGTCAAGCCAGAATCGACGCACAGCCACTCCATCGAAGGGACTGCCTGTTATGACCACGCTCCATCTTGATCTGACCCGCATTGCCACGCGGCGCTCCATCCTGGCCGATTTGCGCGACCGGCTTGACGGCGACGCGCAGGCCGCGCTCGATGCGGCTGTGGCCGCGGCGGGCGTTCCCGAGAAGCACCACCACGATCTGAGCGAAGTATTCGACACGATCGATGCGCTTGCAGCAAGCGACCAGGTGAAAGACGATATGTATGCCATCTACGGCATTTTGGCGCAAGCCGAAGCCACCGCGCACGGCTGCGAGGTGGAGCAAACCCACTTTCACGAGGTGGGCAACGGCGAGGCGCTGCGCAACGTGTGTGCCGTGTGCCTGGCCATCGAGGCGCTGGAACCCGAGCGCATCACGGCGACGGCAGTGCAAACGGGCAGCGGCAAGGTGCAGTGCGCCCATGGCGAGCTGGACATTCCCGCGCCTGCCACGGCGGCTATCCTTGCCACGGGCATTCCCGTGTACGATGCCTTGCTGGACGGCGAGCTGTGCACGCCCACGTCGGCCGCGCTCGTCAAGCATTTCGTGGACGAGTTCGTGGCGTAGGTTTGGAGTTGTGACGCACCCACTCGATTCTCAAGTGCCAAACGATGCGACTTGCGTGCTTGAGCGCCGGACAATTCTCGAAACCGAACGCCTTGTGTTGCGCGAGCTGGACCAAAGCAACTTCGCCGCGCTCTGTCGCATCCTGCAAGACGACGAGACCATGCGCGCTTACGAAGGAGCCTTCGACGTGTTGGGAGTCGATGAGGTGTTCTCCATCATCCGCGACACCAACACGGCATCCCAAAACGTGGCGTGCCGTAACGGTATGGCGCCCAGATGCTCGTTCGTCAAACACTACCGCGGAGTAGACATGCCCCATAGCGCGTATTCGATCACGCGCGAGGAGTGGGATCGGCTCTGCCCGTAACGGCGCGGTGCCGATTCGTGTCGAATATACGATGCCGATCGTTTCGTGCTGGCAACTTTCGGGCGTATACTGAGGTGGTCCCGATAAAGTAGAAACCTGATCGACCGCACGTGGCGTTGGGGACGGCTTCGCAGGTGCGACGAAAGGAATGCCTCATGTCCTCTGTATTCACCCACGCCACCGTGCTCGATGGCACGGAATCAATGGAACCTCAGCCGAACATGACCGTAGTGGTGGGAGACGATGGACGCATCGCCGCGGTGGGGCCGGCTGTGTCGACGGTGCCTCCTGCGGGTGCGCGGGAGATCGACCTCGCCGGTTCGTATTTGGCGCCGGGCCTGGTGAACCTGCATGTGCATCTGTGCGGGTCGGGCGCGCCGACGAGCGCGGGGGCGGCGGGAAGCCTCATCGACAAGGTGGTGGGCAACCCGGTGGGGCGCTGGTATTTGCGCCGTACGCTCAGAAAACATGCCCAGCAGCAGTTGGCAAGCGGGGCGACCACCGTGCGTTCGGTGGGAGACCCGGGTTTCGCCGACGTGGAGGTGCGCGATGCCATTCGCGCCGGCAAGTACGACGGCCCGCGCCTGGTGACGTCGGGTACGGGCGTGACCGTGCCGGGAGGGCACGGGGCCGGCCTGTTCGCACAGGTAGTGTCGACGCCCGATGAAGCGCGCGAGACGGTGCGCGCGTGTTTCGCGAAAGGCTGCGATCTCGTGAAGCTGTTCATCACCGGTGGCGTGTTCGATGCCGAGGTGGAAGGGGAGCCTGGCGTCGTGCGCATGTCCCAAGACATCGCCGATGCCGTCTGCGACGAAGCGCGTAAGCTGGGGCTGCGTACGGCAGCGCACATCGAAAGCCCTGAAGGCGTGCGTGTGGGCTTGCAGGCGGGGGTGGACACCGTGGAGCACGGGGCTCCCCTTGACGACGAGCTCATCGAGCTGTTCAGGAACAACGGCGCAGGACGAGCCTCGGCTCTCACCTGCACCATTTCGCCCGCGCTGCCGTTCGTGGAGCTGTCTTCGGAAAAGACGCATTCTACCCCGGTCCAGAAGGTGAACGGCCGCATTGTGCTCGACGGTATCGTGGCCGCTGCCCGCCAAGCGCTTGCGGCGGGTATTCCTGTGGGATTGGGCACCGATTCGTCGTGCCCCTACATCACCCAGTACGACCTGTGGCGCGAAGTGGTGTACTTCGAGCGCTTGGTGGGCGTGTCGGCGGCGTTCGCCCTACATACGGCCACGCTCGGCAACGCGCGCATTTTGGGGCTGGGCGACGAGACCGGCTCGATAGAGGCCGGCAAAGCCGCCGACCTCATCGTGCTTGACGAGAATCCGCTCGAGAACCTGGAGGCTTTGCGTCACGTGCGCATGGTCATGGCGCGTGGTGTGCTGGACGAGCATCCCCAGGTGAAGCACTTGCCCGAGTTGGATGTTGAACTTGACGGATTCCTGCCTGCCAAGCCCGTGGCGTGAGGCCGACTGCTCTTCTTGTGACTCATGAAGTGTTTATTGCCTCGGATTCTCGTGTCTATGAAGGCCTGCATCTAACTGCCACGTAGCGTGCGGGTTGTTGGGTAGTCGCGGTGGAAAAGAGGCAGATCTAGCGTCCGGTGTCCGCTACCGCGCCAATGAAGACGGGCATATCCGTCTCATGATCGACGATGAGGTAGACGAAGGGTCGGTCGAGGGTCACCGTTCTGGGCTTGGCAGGCTCTGCGCTCGCTGCTGCGCTATTCATTCCGATGGAGGTCGCGGCGGCGGCTTTCGTGCCGTGTTCGTCCACGGCGATATACGTCTTGTGCACTACACTGCCGACGACCAGGTTTAAGTCGCTGTCGGCGAAGGTTCCCATGTCCGAGAAGTCTGCGCGCAGCGGGTCGAACGCGTCGGGCATGCCCATGGCGGCAAGCTCCTTGGAGAGTTCCATGCTGAAATCGCCTTCGAACTGCGGGATGCTCGCGTAGACCGTCTCATGCGTTGCGCCGTCAAGGAGCGCGCGCAGCTTCACGCCTGACAATGCTGTAACGTACTCCTGCAGGCTCTTGCCTTCGGAGGGTAGCAGCGCGACGAACGAGTACCGCCCGCCCTCGTAGGACTTCGTGAAACCCGTCGTGTCGCTATCTTCCAGGTAGGTGCTCTCGGTCGATCGCATCATGCGCACTCGTCGCGTCTCGCCTCCGTCAAGGGCGAACGTCTCGTCTTTGATCCAGAGGGAGTTCGCCAGTTTGAGCGGTTGGCCATCCTGCTCTTCCAGCGTTTGGGCGCTGCCGCCGAGGTAGTCGTTCAATTCTGCCACCGGCAGGCCAAGCACGTTTTCCATCTGAGCGCGGGTTTCTCCGGCGGCGCCATTGGCTGTCATGGCGAGGGCCGAGAGGGCGGACGCGGGCGACACGAGCGCGTTTTTGTCGCCGGGCGTGCTGTGCTGCAGTAGGTTGACGGCGAAGTCGGCGATGCGTTCGTTGCGGGTCGAGGGGACTTGCGCCTCGGGTGCGGGCCCCGCTTTGGGAGGCTGCGGGGTGTCGGATACCGCTAGATGACGCTCACTTTCGCGTTCTGTAAGCGTATCTGCGGGCAGGTCCGACATAAGATCTTCGGCGACAAAGGTTCTCGCGCATCCGCCGAGCGCGGGCAGTAGGGATGTCGCGAGCAGAAGGCATAATGTCGTCGATGCAATTCGCTTCATGGGAGGCTCCTTTTCTGCGGTCTTGGAAAGAACACGATCGAGAAGCCCGTTTTGTCGGGACAATTTTTCGGCTGTCCAAGAAAAGTGGTTGCGTGCGTCGAACGGTTATTTCGGGTTTGCTGCCCCAGCGCTGCTGTTGCTTTCATCTTTGGCGCAAAAGGGCCGCCATGAGGTTTCGCGTTATGCTGGCAGGCATCTCGCTCTGCGGATCATGTTTTGCGCGGAAACGTGCGGTTCCGGGCCCTATTTGCTCGTTTCGACCGCAAGATAGTAGGCGGCGCTTCCTTCGGTGCGCACGGCGTAGGGATATGCGGCATCGGGATAGGCGTGTACGGTGCAGGGGATATGGTGGGAGGTTCCCCCGAACCCGTCGACGACGAAGGCGGATTCCAGGGCTTCCCCGACAAGCGCCGGGTCGGCGCGCACCCGCTCGTCGGCCACGTCGTCGGACAGTTCCACCACTCGCTTGCGGGCGGGGCTTTTCAATACGTCTCGGCAGTGGTTCTGCGCACACACGATGAGCCATGCTTTCTCGTGCTCGACGTCGTTGAAGCGGTGCGGTCGGTCGATCAGCTTCATGAACACGCTTTGCGTGGCATCTTCCGCGTCGGCTGCGTTGCCGAGAAACGAGAAGCACAGACGGTAGACCGTCTTCATATGACGGCGAAACGTAGCAGCTATGTCGTTGTTGCTCGGCAGGTTGGTTTTCCTTTCTGCCTACAACACGATAGGGAAGCGCGAAATGTCGGTAGAATTTTGAAAGTTTTCTTATCAAAAGCGCCGTAAAACCCCTTTTTTCGATATGAGGATA
>NZ_JAVWUP010000153.1:0-5932 GCF_036667095.1 Gordonibacter sp.
AATTCAAGCGGCGCGCCTGTCAGGCGGGCCGCTTTTGCTATCATGTCACCACACGTGTTACCCAAGCGAGCTGTCCATTCTTGGAAGGCTTGGGTTGAAGCGTTACCGCATATGAGTTATGAGAGGAAAAGACGATGTCTGAAGATAACGGCTCCCTCGGGGAGATCCAAGAACATCGTGCCAAGATCGACGAGATCGACCGCCAAATCGTCGCGCTGCTGAACAAGCGTGCCGGTCATTCGCTGGTCATCCGCGGTCTTAAGCCCGGAGCGCACATGGGCTTGTACGACCCGCGCCGCGAGGAGGAAATCTTTGCGCGCGTGAACAGCTTCAACGAGGGTCCCCTGTACAACGAGAACCTGCGTGAGATCTACTCGAGCATTCTCAAGGTGATGAAGGAGACCCCGTCCGTATGAACGAACACCTAGCATCCAAGCTGCCGGACTTAGGCACGCGCACCGACGAGATCACCATTTTCGCCGGCCCTTGCTCCATCGAGAGCGAGGAACAGTTCTTCGAGGTGGCCGAATGCGTCGCCGGTCTCGGCCTGCACTGGATTCGTGGCGGCGCGTTCAAGCCCCGCACGAACCCGCACTCGTTCCAGGGGCTCGGCGAAGAGGGCCTGAAGATCATGAAGGCCGCCGGCGACAAGTACGGCCTGAAAACCCTCACCGAGGTCATGGACTCCGCGCACTGCGAGCTCGTGCACTCTTACGTGGACGGCCTACAGGTGGGCGCCCGCAACTTCCAGAACTTCAGCTTGCTGAAGAACATCGGCATCGTCACGGCCGAGTCGCACAAAATGGTGCTGTACAAGCGCGGCTTTGCGGGCACCATCTCTGAGTGGCTCGCCGCGACCGATTACCTCACGGCCGAAGGCAATGACAACGTGATGCTGTGCGAGCGCGGCATCCGCACGTTCGAGACGGCCACACGCTTCACGCTGGACATCTCGGCGGTGCCGGTGGTGCACAAGCAGAGTCTGTATCCCATCTGCATCGACGTGTCGCATCCGGCTGGCGTGCGCGACTTGGTACCGTCGCTGGCGAAAGCATCGGTGGCCGCCGGTTGCGACTCCATCATGATCGAGGTGCACCCCAACCCGCCGGTCGCCCTCTCCGACGGCCCGCAGCAGCTCACGCCCTCCCAGTTCGAGGACTTGGTGGCCGAACTGCGCGAGATCGCCGCCGTGTTCGGGAAGAAGATTGTCTAGGTTTACGTGGCGATGACGGCGGCCCCCCCCCTCATCCGTACCACGCCCGTAGGATTCTCCCGATCGGAGCCTAAACGGCGCGCAGTGCATGCGGAAAGAGAGCTGTACTATGGTTACCGAGAAATTCGTCGGCAAGGGACAGGAAGATGATATGTACGGAATCACGTTCGATTTAGATACGGGGGATGCTCGAGCGAGATTACGACATAAGTCGACCGAAGGCCTATGTGGCAATAGAGAATGCCTTGCTGGAGATAGGTTTTATCCATATCCAGTACAGCGTGTATTTCTGCAAAGATGACAGTGGGTCGGCATCGTTTATTATCCATGTCGCCCAAGCTTTGGCCTCGCTTGATTTTGCTCCCGCTATCCGCGACCTTCAAGGGTTTCGTGTTGAAAGCTGGTCCGATATGACGGAAAGTGTCAAGAGCCTTCACGAGGCGTTGCGATAAAGCGGTACAATAGCTCTTCACAGAAATCTTTGTAAAGCACGTAGCGGTCGCGCGGACCTCGTGGTCGCTACGTGCTCTTAGTTTGAAGGAAGCACGCATGCCAATCGATATCGATACTCTTAATGGGCCGCAGCGCGAAGCGGTCGTCACGACTGACGGGCCGCTGCTGGTGTTGGCCGGCGCGGGCTCGGGCAAGACGCGTGTGCTGACGTACCGTATCGCGAACCTGATCGAGAACTTGGGCGTGGCCCCGTGGGAAATCCTGGCCATCACGTTCACGAACAAGGCTGCCGCCGAGATGCGCGAACGCTTGAACGGTCTCGTGGGTCCGCGCAGCCGCGGCATGTGGGTGTCCACGTTCCACAGTATGTGCGTGCGCATCCTGCGCTCCGATGCCGAGAAACTGGGCTTCAGCAAAAACTTCACCATCTACGATGTTGACGACCAGAAGCGCCTGTACAAGGAGATCATGGCCGAGTTCGACATCGACCCGAAGCGCTTCCCGGTAAACGCGCTCATGAACCGCATCTCCACCGCTAAAAACGAGTTGGTGGTGCCTGCCAACTTCGAGAAGGAAGCCTCCGACCCGGTAGGGAAGGTGGCTGCGCGCGTCTACACGCGCCTACAAGAGCGTCTCAAGGCCGCGAACGCCTTCGACTTCGATGACCTGCTGCTGTACACCTTCCTGCTGCTGAAGAACCACGAGGACGTATTGCGCGCCTACCAGCAGCGTTTCCGCTACCTCATGGTGGACGAGTACCAGGACACCAACCATGCGCAGTATTCCATCACGGGCCTTCTGGCGGCCGCGCACCAGAACATCATGGTGGTGGGCGACGACGACCAGTCCATCTACTCGTGGCGCGGCGCCGACCTGCGCAACATCCTAGAATTCGAGCAGGACTACCCCTCGGCCCATACGGTGAAGCTGGAGCAGAACTACCGCAGCGTGGGCAACGTGCTGGCGGCCGCGAATGCCGTTATCGCCAACAACCAGCATCGCAAGCAGAAAAAGCTGTTCACTGCTGCCGAGGACGGCGAGAAGATCAACGTCTACATGGCTTCCGACGAGCGCGACGAGGGCCGTTGGATTGCCGGCGAGATAGAGAAGCAGCGCGCGTCCGGCCTGTCCTACAACCAGATGGCGGTGTTCTACCGCACGAACGCGCAGAGCCGCATGCTAGAAGACATGCTGCTGCGTGCAGGCGTTCCGTACCGGATCGTAGGGGGCACGCGCTTCTTCGAACGCGCCGAGATCCGCGATGTCATGGCGTACCTCACGCTGGTGGTGAACCCCGCCGACGACATCGCCGCCAAGCGCGTCATCAACGTGCCGCGCCGCGGCGTGGGCAAGACCACTATCGAACGCATCGAGCAGTTCGGGCGCGAGATGGACATGACGTTCATGGAAGCTGCCGAGTTGGCTATCGTTGATCCTGAGCTGCGCGCATCGGCGCGCAACGCCATCGCCGAGTTTATGGGGCTTATCAAAGAGGCGCAAACCTACGGCGGCGAGCTGCGCAAGATCATCGAGATGGTGGTGGACAAGAGCGGCCTTATCGCGGCCCTGCAAGCCGAGAATACCGACGAGTCTCGTGGGCGCATCGAGAACATCCAAGAATTCATGGGCGTGGTCGACGAGTTCGTCGACACCCACGACGACGAAGATGCCACCTACGAAGCGCCGACGGCCGGTGGTGAGCCGGTGGCAGAGGGCGGCGAGAAGCCTGTGGTACGCGTGCTGCGCGGCGACTCGCTGGCCGACTTCATCGAGTGGGTGCGTCTTCGCACGGACCTCGATACCGTCACTGAGGACGGCCATGCGGTCACGCTCATGACCGTGCACTCATCGAAGGGCCTCGAGTTCGACTGCGTGTTCGTAGGGGGCATGGAGGAGACTCTGTTCCCGCATATGAACAGCGTGGGCGATGCGGCGGGTATCGAGGAGGAACGTCGTCTGGCCTATGTGGCTATTACGCGCGCCCGCAAGCGCCTGTTCTTGACGTGTGCCTCGCAACGCCAGATTTTCGGTCAGACGTCGGCGAACCCGACCTCGCGCTTCATCCAGGAAATACCTTCCGAATTGCGGCAGAACTCAGGGGTGGGCTCGGCGGGTTTCAGCGGCACCGGTTGGGAGAAGCGTGGCAGCCGTCGCGGCATCGCCGGTTCGGGCACCGAGGCGGGGGAAGGCCGTGTGTTCGGCCGCTCGAGCGCCTCCGGCTCGGGCAACCGCACCGATCGCCGCGCCGAGGCTTATGTGCGGCCGGAGGCGGGCAAGAAAGAAGCTGCTAAGATGACGTTCGCCACGGGCGACTCCGTGGACCACAAGACGTTCGGCCGCGGCAAGGTGACCAAGGTGGACGGCGACACCCTTTTCGTGAAGTTCGCCAAGACCGGACAAACGAAGAAACTATTGAAGGACTATGCACCCATTGTGAAGCTTAACGGGTAAGCGCTGGCAGGTAGACGGTTTTGTGCCAAAGAACCTTGAAGGTATTGAGTGATGTCAATCCTGGGATACCTTTGGCACTTAACCTTTAAGTTTAAGTTTATTGCGCACTCTGGGGTCCTTTTTGGTTCGCACCCTTGCGCGTTCGCAGTTTTTCCCGCATGATGAATAAATAAGCGACGCGATGTCGCGACCCCTCTGCGACGCGATGTTATTTGCCTTGCAGGCGAAGGAAAGAGACGCCCATGAAGATCGTGACCGACTCGTCCGTTATGTTCTCGATTGAAGAGGGTGCGAAGCGAGGCCTAACAGTTCTTCCCCTGACGGTGTCGATTGAAGGGGAAACTTGGCTCGAATACGAGGATATCTCGGCTGAGGAATTTTTGACCCGCGTGCGTGCCGGTGCCCTGCCTCAAAGCTCGTCTCCTCCTCCGGGCCTGACGCTTGAGGCGTACGATACCGATGAAGAGATCATACACATCTGTATGGCGGACGGACTTTCTGGAGCTTATGAGGTTGCGTGCGGTCTGGTGAAGCAAGCCCGCCACCCTGAACGCGTGCATGTGGTGAACTCCCAAACACTCTGCGTTCCTCATCGTGCGCTTGCCTTCGCGGCGGTGGCTGCGGCTAAGCAGGGCTGCACCGCCGAAGAGGTTGTTAGCTTGCTGCATCAGATGCGAGCAACCGCTCGCTCCTACCTTGCTCCCGAGGATTTCGATTATTTGCGTCGCGGTGGTCGCTTGACGCCTCTTGCCGCAAAATTCGCTCATATGATAAAGGCTATTCCGTTATTGATGCAGACTGAAGATGGAAAGCGCCTTGAGAAGAGGAAGATAGCACGCTCGTTTACCAAAGCAGTTGAGGCGGTCACGGCCGATTTCACTGCGCTTGGAGTAGGCAAGGGATACTTCATCAGCGTGAGCCATGCTGACAATCTTGCGCAGGCGAATGTGGCGGCAGGTCTTTTGGCCGATAGTTTCCCGACGGCGCAGGTGGGCGTATTCGAACTAGGGCCTGCATTTATCACTCAGGGTGGCCCGGGATGCATCGCCATTCAGATCGTCGATTTAGGTTCGTATTCCGATCTTGAGTTAAGCTAGCGAATAGCTGCCACCTTTTCGGCGCGGTTTGTTTTAGCTCGGAGTTTGTGCTGTAGACTTTTTCGCCCGAAGCCCCGTGATGGGTTTCGGGCGATTTTAGGTGCGCCGAACAGTGTGCTCTGGCGCGCTTTCCCTTCTGCTTTCGTTGCTTTGTTTCTGCTTCGTTCGCCCTGTCAGGTACCGTTTCGCCTGTCGTGTGGGCATCGCTTGACGTTGCTACCTTGACGTTGCTACCAGGCGTCGCGAGCTTCTTCCACCATCCCCAGCAGTTCCTGTTGGTTATGAATATCTAGCTTCCGATAGATGTGGCTGATATGCGTCTTGGCGGTACTCTTGGAAACGCACAACTTGTCCTGGATGTAGGCCGCATTGTGACCCTTTGCCAGCAGAAACATAACTTCCGTTTCTCGGCGTGACAGCAGGTAGCGATCGGCGATGGCCTCGCATTGTCCGCGAAACCGACCCCTCTCGCGCGAGCGATCGGCCTCTGAAAGGATGGGCGGCTCTGCGAGGGGCGCTCGGGTAGGAGGCATGCCGGTGCGGGGCGATCCGCGGTGCTCGGTTGTGCTTGCGGCGGGATGTCCCCTGCGAAGTGCTGCGGGCGAAGCGCTATCGGGCCCGTAGAGGCCCTGCTCCCAGCCAATCGTACCCACGGCCCAACCCGCCGCTGCAGGCATGCTGGCAAGGGCGTTTGCAGCTCGGAGTATCTCGTCCTTAT
>NZ_JAVWUP010000154.1:0-5859 GCF_036667095.1 Gordonibacter sp.
ATGATAGCGGTGTTCATAATTCTCCTAACGTCGTAGATGAGGGTATTTTACCATCGCCAACGCAAATGAACAGCCTTTTTTAAGAGGAGAAAGCCACTATGACGAACACCTTGCTTACCCGCCTTCAATAGCGCCAGAAATCTTGCAGAAGTTCTTGGCGCGTTTTGGTCCTGGTCTTCTGCAAAATGTTATGTGTGTGAGACTTCACCGTACCGATTGCCAGATACAACTCACTTGCCGTGTTTTGGTAGTCTTTTCCTTCAACGATACAGCAAAGTATGTCACGTTCTCGGCGTGTGAGACCATGTTTTTCACAGTAACGATCAATAGTGAAATCGACATAGCACTTCTCTGCCTCATCCTGAGAGGGAAGGGATATGTCTTTGCTCCGCAGCTGAGAAGCGCTCAGGCTAAAGTGCACAGCGAACAAAGCGAGCACGAACGCAAGGAGGTTTTCGGTGATATTGCGTTCGGAGATAAACAGGAAGGCAACCGAGTTCATAAGCTCGGTTGAGGGCTGCCAAAGAAGGATCACAAAAGTGTTCTCGATGACGATGAGTATGCAAAAAACGACCCCAAGGACGACAGGAACCTTGAGTTTTCTGATGCCGGCTTTGTAGGGTCCCGATGCCTTCCGGTATTGAACTAAGGTAAAAAGCAATATCCATGCGGTAAATACCTCGCGGGTACTATAAAAACACCACTGCCTCAAGGACCCTTCCGGAAGAAAATGAATGACGACAAGGCTAGCCGTCAAAAAAACTGCCGCTGGGGCAACGAGAAGAACGATGTTTCGTTTATTGAGGTAATAGCACAGGGCGATCCAGACCGATTCTAGCACCCCCATGGCGAGAATTGCTTTGAGATAGGGCGAAGGGATAGCGTAAAACATGTTTCGATCGTGCAGCACGCCATGGCTGAGGTATTCGCTTTGAAATATGAAAGTAAGATCGAAGAAATACAGCAAGAACGCAATAGCTACAAAGAGATACGCAGGACTGCGTCTGGCGGCATACAAGGAAAGCATCGACACCGTTGCCGCAATGCACGAGGCCATAATCAGAATAGTGTATGCATAGAAAGCAACTTCCATGTTGGCCTACTCCCCTTCGGTGCTCTTCCCTTTTCCTTGTTGTGTCACTCATGGTAGCACTCACTAAAATTCACGGTGGAAAATGTGTGAATTTCTATTGGTTCAATTTGGTTCAGACGACGTTTAGCCTTAAAAACCCTGCGGTTTAAGACGGTAGGGATCAAATTTTGTAAGCGATAGGGTAATGCGGTTTGGAAAAGTTTACCTCAGCGAAATAGAAAATGAACCAATTTAATGCTTCCCGATGAAGAGGGCTCTGCTGCATGCTGTGCGCCAAGAGATGCAACCGCTGGAAAGTGGTTGCAGTCAATCCCAACAAGGAGGCAGCAATGACCGTGAAGGATTACATCGACACCAACGACTTTACCAAAGAAGAACTGCTCGACATGATCGAACTGGCGATTTCTCTGAAGGCTATGATTAAGGCTAATCGCTATCCGCAGCTGCTCAAGGACAAGACGCTCGGTATGATCTTCCAACAGGTATCAACCCGCACCCGCATCTCTTTCGAGACGGCTATGACCGACCTGGGCGGCCACGCACAGTTTTATGGACCCGGCACCATCCAGCTGGGCGGTCATGAGACCATCGAAGACTCTGCCCGCGTTATGGGATCGCTTGTGGACATTCTTATGGCTCGCGTCGACCGCCACATCGATGTTGCAAACCTGGCCAAGTACAGCGCGGCACCCGTCATCAACGGCATGTCCGAGCTCAATCATCCCACCCAGGAACTTGGCGATCTGCTTACTATGATCGAAAACCTTCCTGCTGGTAAAAAAATCGAAGATTGCAAGCTCGCATTTATCGGTGATGCCACACAGGTATGCGTATCGTTGATGTTCATCTGCTCAAAGATGGGGATGGACTTCGTGCAGTTCGGACCTAAAGGTCACCAGATCACCGACGGAGGCTTGCAAGTGGGCAACAAGATCGACCTTCTTGCTATCGGTCAGAAAAACTGCGAAGTTTCTGGCGGAACCATCACTATCTCCGACGATATCGAGTCTATCAAAAACGCGGACTTCGTATACACCGACGTGTGGTATGGCCTTTACGATGAAGAAGAATCAGGCACCTCCTATATGGATATCTTCTACCCCAAATACCAGGTAACCCCCGAACTCATGGCTCTTGCAGGTCCAGATGCCAAGTTCATGCATTGCCTGCCCGCCACCCGCGGTGAGGAAGTAGTCGACGAAGTCATGGATGGCAAAAACAGCCTGTGCTGGGTCGAAGCCGAAAACCGTAAGCACTCCATTCGCGCTATCTTGGCATATCTTTGCCCGGTCGCGCCCGAAGATACTGCCGCAGCCGACGAGGCCGAGGCTCGAGCGAATGCCGTACTGGCAAAGATCGGTAAATAGGGATTCGTTTCGCTGATCGGCAAGCTCTGCGAAACAGGTTGATGTTGCGGCAGCCTGCCATGGCTGCCGCAACTTTTAGGGCAGACCCCAGATATCCAAAAGGGGTCGCCAGATAAATCACAGGAAGGAACCTCATTGTGAGCATTAAGGAAAAGACACCAAAAGAGGTGAAATTTCGTCACGGCATACTCGCCCTCGGTGCGCTTGCGGTTGTAATGTTCGGCTGTGTTGTCGGATTGGGGTCTGAGCCGCAGATCCCTCTTGTCGTCGGTTGTGCTATTGCCGGCGGTATCGCCATGTACTTGGGTCGTACGTGGGAAGATGTGCTCGACGCGATACTTAAAGGCATCAATGACGCGATGGAAGCCGTGCTCATTTTGATGTGCATCGGCATGTTGGTGGGTGTGTGGATCCAGTCAGGCACCGTGCCCACCATGATTTACTACGGTCTTATGGTAGTAAGCCCCGAGCTATTCTTGCCTATCGCATTCTTGGTAACAACGGCAGTCGGTATCGTATTGGGTTCATGGGGTGCTGCAGGCACCATCGGTATCGCCTTTTTAGGTATTGCCGCAGCGCTCAACATTCCGCTAGGCATGGCGGCGGGAGCTGTCGTTGCCGGTTCCTACGTAAGCGAGATCATCTCTCCTTTGGTTGATGGACCAAACCTAGCTGCAGCCATTGCCGACTGTGGCGTTTTTGCACTATGCAAGCGTTTTTTGGTGCTGTGCCTCATCACCTGCTTAGGCTGTGCGGGAATTTATCTGGCAATAGGGATGAACCTCGACGTTGCGGGCTCTGTTGATGTTTCGAGCCAGGTCGGCTCGCTTTTAACAGCGCTGGATGCAAATTACAGTATCGGACCTATCACGCTTATTCCCCTTGCAGTCATGATCCTCTGCATCGTCTTGAAGGTTCCCGCTATTCCCTCGTTTCTCGCAGCCATTGTCGTTGGCATGGTAGAAGCATGCCTCTTGCAGGGCTCCGCGTTGTCCACGGTGGTCGAAGTCGCTAATTTGGGCGTCGTAAGCAACACGGGGTTCGCTCAGCTGGATGCACTTCTTTCCAATGGCGGCATACAGGAAATGATGAGCACCATCTCCATCGTCGTCTTGGTTATGGCTTATGGCGGCATTATGCAGCATACGCACCTGATGGATGCCCTTGTTGATCCTATCGTTAGCAGGCTTCGTCGTATGGGGCAGCTGATCGGTGCCACCGTGTTTTCGGGAGCACTGTTTAATGTGCTTCTGCCCGACCAATACCCGGCCATCACGCTGTCTACGCAAATGTACAGTAAGGAATTCCGTCGCCGCGGCGTAAAGAACGACGTCTGGGCCAACATCGTCAATTCGAGTGCAGGCATCACTTCCGTCCTGGTGCCATGGAACACCTGCGCGGTCTATATGGTGACGGTACTGGGTGTTGAGTGTCTCACCTATATGCCCTACGCCTTCTTCTGTTATTTATACCCGTTAGTTGTCGTTGCGATAGGGGTGCTGTTCGGCAAAAGGATCGGCTGGGTTCCTCGGTCCGAACCTGCTGAACTCGACGATACCTCGCAGGTAACTTCTTCGGATCGGGAGACAGCCGTTCAAAAGGCATAAAACTCGAAACCCACGCGCGTTTTTCACAGAAGCGTGCGTGGGTTTCTTTCGATTGAACGCTTCGCGCAAAACGCGCTTGCGCACCTTGCCCGAAGCCTACCATTCGCGCGCCATCTGCTATGCAGAAGGTTTTCGGAAATGAGGAACATCAATGAAGGAAAACTTGAAAGAAGCGAAGGGCCACGCCTGGCTCGTTGTGCTTGCCTGTGGTTTCATGATCTCGGGATCGATAGGATTTTTAACCGTTGTCGCAGGCAACTTCTATGTGCCCGTAAGCGAAGGGCTTGGCATCGAGGAGTCGTCACTCGCGTTCTACATGACCATCGTATGTTTGGGGCAGGCGGTCAGCATGCCCATTGCCGGACGATTAGTTCCCAAGATGAATATCGCCGTGCATATGACGCTGATCAACGCTGTGGAGGCGGCCGCAGTTGTGGCAATGTGTCTCTATAACGACGTGTTTATGTGGTATGTCTCAGGCGCTATCATCGGATTCTGTATGGGTTTCAATACTTCGGTGGGTATCGCCATCATATTGAACAACTGGTTCCACAAGCGTGTTGGTTTGGCCATCGGCATAGCTTGGGCTCTTTCGAGCATTTGCAACGCCATCATGAGCCCTATCATCAATTCGGTTATCACCTCGGCCGGCTGGCGGGTAGGTTATGTAGTGCTCGGATTGTCAGCCGCTGTGCTCATGTGTGGCTCGTCTTTGTTTATCATCAGATTGAAGCCGGAAATGAAAGGGTATTTGCCCTACGGTGCCACAGAACACAATGCTGACAGCGCCACTGTGCCTACCGACGGCGTTGATTTCAAGACAGCTGTGAAATCCCCGGCATTCATCTCAATTGTCGCCGCTATGTGTTTTATCGTCATGACCACCGTGACCAACCAGCTCTTCCCCATGTACGGCACCTCGGTTGGATTCTCCCCGCAGATTGGCAGCCTCATGGTGTCGGTGGCGATGCTGTGCGATATCATATGGAACCCGCTCATCGGATGGACGTGCGACAAGTTCGGTCCCGCCCGTGCCGTAGCCATGTGGTCAGGCGTAACGATACTGTCGTTTATGTGCCTTCTGTTCAGCACCACCTCGCCCTTGCTCGCTTGTGTAGGAGCTGGATTAAACGACTCGATGTACGCCGTGTTCGGAACCGGCATCGCAACGCTGACTATGGCGATGTTCGGCCATAAAGACTACGGCAAAATCTATTCATTGGTCCCAGCAATCGGCTATGTGCTCGGCTCCCTCGGCGCTCCGCTGTTGACAACCATATACAAGACCACAGGTGCGTTTACCTCGGTATGGATATTTTGCATCGTTTGCGACATAGCCATCGCCGTGCTGGCGATAGTCGCCTTTAGGCTTAGCCGAAAACTTCCCCGCATTGATGGATCGTCCGGCGAGAAAAACCCCTCTGGCATTGAAACACCTTCCAGCAACGAAGCTCTACCACCATCTATGGCATAACCTTGCCAAGCCATATCGTCAAGAAACCATATACGCGGCTTCTTGACAGCAACAAGCGTCCCGCCTGATTTATACTCGGCAGGACGCTTGTTGCGTTTGCTGTTTTTTTGGCAAGGGTACTGGCTTGCGCTGGCACGATCTTTAACAAACGCTATGGAACTTTCGGGGGAACCGTGCACGCTTCTCCTTGCTTTGGTACACTCTTCAACACAAATGATACTTATGCAGTAGCACATAAGGGTTTCGACGCTCGCTGCCTTGAAACCGCAAAGGAGATAGTATGTTGCACGCACTGGAAGTTAAACCCGACATCTATTG
>NZ_JAVWUP010000155.1:0-5780 GCF_036667095.1 Gordonibacter sp.
CGCGGGTAAAAACCATCCCGGGAGCAGAGGCAAGCAGCGCCAGTATCTCGAATTCCTTCGAGGTAAGGTCGACCGAATTCCCCCGCAGGCGCACTTCATAGCCTTCGGGCAGCACCACCAAGCCCCCCCCGCAAGCATGAAGAGCGACAGACCACGCGGTCGTCGCTCTTCATGCTGGGAAATCTAGCGTTTTGGTAAACCCTACGACAGCTCCCCTCGAAAAGCGTCGTTTCTCGCCCTAAAACCTATTTGGCGGCCAGGGGCGTCGGCACCGAGTACGCACGGGCAGCGAAATCCTTGTCCAGGTCGTAGAGTGCCTTCGCGTCGCCACCGAACAGTTTCATCTTCGTGATCATGTCCTCGGCGTTGGCTTCCTCTTCGAGCTGCTCCTCGATGAACCAGTCCAGGAATTTCATGGTGCGGTAGTCCTTCACATCATGCGCAGCCCCATAGATGTCGTTGATCAGGCTGGTCACGTACTTCTCATGCTCAAGCGATGCTTCCAGCGGCTCTAAATGGGAAGCGAACGTCTTGTCGGGCTGATCGATAGCCAAAAGCTTGATCGGGCAGCTGTTGTCCAGCAGGTACTTGCGGAAGATCAGCGCATGGTCGCGCTCCTCGGCAGCTTGGATCATATACCAGTTCGCAAAGCCCGAGAGACCTTCTTCCTCGTAGTAGTCCGCGAATGACATATACAGGTAGGCCGAATAGAACTCCTTGTTGATCTGGTCGTTCAGCAACTCGTATACATGCTTGTCCATGATGCCTCCTCAAAGGTCGCGCCGCGTCCCCCTGCGAACACGGCATATATATTATTGCTTTTGTTAATGATACTCTATATCGCTAACAACGGGAAACGCAGCAGAAGCGCTCGCCAAATCAGCACAGTCACCTACGCATAGGAAGCAGCTTCCTCCTCGGCAGCGCCGCAGCAACGATCAACGTTCTCCACCAGCGGTATCAAGCGACTCGCTCGCCGCGAGAGCTCCGGGCGCAGAAGGATTACGGCGACGCGCAAACGAGCTTTTGACCTCGTTGAGCACCATTGCCACCAAATAGACCGTCAGCAAGCACAAGAGGACGACCGGAGCATGCTGCCCAACCAGTTGGCAGACGACAAGGCCGACTGCCACACTGGCCGCGCAGCTCGCGCAAAACGCAGCGAACATCTTCGAGAATCCCACCTCGGAACTCTTCGCCGACCAAAACAAGACAACCAGCCCCAAGACATTGCACAGTGCCGTGCCCGCATACGACACCAGCACAAGGACCACGTCACCAAGGCCCGGAAAAGCAAGGGCCAGCGATGCCGGCGCAAGCATGAGCAGCGCAGCCACCGGCAACGCTACGCGATAAAACGCTCCCAAAAAGCCATCGATCGCCGTCCGTGCATGAAGTGCCACCCACCACACCACCACCGCCACGATTGCGTAGACAAGGGGCTTGGGCACCAGCGTGACCGCAACGGCGCTGCTCTGCCAAAACGTCAGGCCAATGGCAAAGAAATTCAGCATGAGGCCGGCCACAGCCGCCCATCCCTGGCGCATAACCTGCCAAATGGTAACCGACGACACCCACAAGTCATCGTTACGAAAACCCTCCCGCACTTCGTCGGCGCGCACGATATCGCTCGCCAAAAGCGGCAAGCCCCCACTCAGCGTGAGCACGATCAAGCCAAGGCAGAACAAGAACACCGATCCGGCGTTTGCCAATGCAATCCACCACATCGATGCCAAGAGAAATGCGAACCCCGTGTTGAGCAGCGCCCCCTGGAAGGTGAACGACCGATAAAAACGCGCCCACTGCCGCAGCAGGCAGGCAAGCCCAAAGCCCAGCAGCATACCCGCCCCCATGGCCATCGGCACAACGGGCAGCACTTCCAGGAATAAAGCGAACAAAACGCCCGCAAGCGCGGTCGCCAAACCGATCACTATAGACCAGCGGCGCTTCTCGTCGTCATGGGCAGAAACGGACGAGGAGAGGCAGAGGATGACGACCCCTGCAAGAAACGAGCAGACAAACAGGATGGTCGCACTCGCTGCACCCAGCGCGTACATCAGGATGTTGTCGGCATGCAGGCACAGGGCGATGCCTGCAAGTACACAGGACAGCGCCAGGCTCACCGGCGACCATTCGCGCATGCCTGCCTTCATTTTGATAAAAACCTCCCCTTTCGAACCCTGCATTATAAAACAACCCCTGCGCTTGCTTAGCCGGAATTCGTAGAATTTGAGGAACTTTAAGACCTATGGAAGGGGTCTGCGAAGTGTGTGGTTTTGAATTACGTTTTTTCAGAAGCGTTTACGTACCACTAGAATGCTTAACTAACTAAACAACTTTATTCATCCAGCTTACGCTACTTTCGATGCTCCGCCCCCTACTGCGCTTCATCGAAGTTGAAAGGCATCGTATGCTCCAGCTTGTCAACATCCGCAAAGAGTACACCACCGGAACCTTCACCCAGGTAGCGCTCGACGACGTATCCGTGTCGTTTCGCGACAACGAGTTCGTGGCCATTCTCGGACCGTCCGGCTCGGGCAAGACCACCTTGCTGAATATCGTAGGCGGCCTGGATCACTACGATTCGGGCAACCTCGTCATCGACGGCATCTCCACCGAGGAGTACAAGGACCGCGATTGGGATGCCTACCGCAACAACCGCATCGGCTTCGTGTTCCAAAGCTACAACCTCATTCCCCACCAGACTATTCTGGCGAACGTCGAGCTGGCACTGACTCTGTCCGGCGTGTCGCGCACCGAACGCCACGAGCGTGCTAAAAAGGCACTCGCAGACGTGGGCCTGGGCGATCACATCAATAAAAAGCCCAGCCAGCTGTCAGGTGGCCAAATGCAGCGCGTGGCCATCGCCCGCGCGCTCATCAACGACCCGGAGATACTGCTCGCCGACGAACCCACCGGAGCACTCGACTCCAAGACCAGCGTACAGGTCATGGACCTGCTTACCGAAATCGCCAAAGATCGCCTGGTCATCATGGTCACGCACAACCCGGAACTTGCCGAGCAGTACGCCAACCGCATCGTAAACCTGTCCGACGGCATCGTCCGCTCCGACACGAACCCCTTCGACCCCGCAGCCGAAGAGATGCGCGAAAGCGAAAAACCCGTCCGCAAGACCGGCATGTCGTTTCTGACCGCGCTTGCGCTCTCATTCAACAACCTTATGACCAAGAAGGGCCGTACGCTCATGACGGCCTTCGCCGGCTCCATCGGCATCATCGGCATCGCCGCCATTTTGGCGTTGGCCAACGGCGTGAACGACTACATCAAATCCGTCGAGGAAGACACGCTGTCGGAATACCCGTTGCAGATCCAAAGCCAGGGCTTCGACCTCACCTCCATGATGGTCATGCCTGACGGCACCGCAGGCGGGGACGACAAAGGCTCGTCGGGCGAGGGCGATTCCGACAAGCAGGTATCCGAATTCAAGATGCTCTCGAACATGTTTTCGAAAATCGGGTCGAACGACCTGGCCTCGCTCAAGACTTTCCTCGACGAAGACGGCAGCGGAATCGACCAGTACGTAAACTCCATCCAATACTCCTACAGCGTGGTACCTCAAATATACAGCTCCAACACCACCGGCAAGGTGCGTCAGGTAAACCCCGACAAATCGTTCGCGGCGCTGGGCATGGGCTCCTCCACCACTTCCAACAGCCTCATGTCCATGGGCATGAGCACCGATGTGTTCGCCGAGATGGTGGACGATACGCACCTCGTCGAGAACCAATACGACGTAAAAGCGGGCACGTGGGCAGAGAACTACGACGAAGTGGTCCTGGTGCTGAACAGCCGCGGCGGCGTGAGCGACCTGGTGCTCTACGACATGGGCCTGCGCGACCCCCAAGAGCTTGACAGCATGGTCGAGAAACTTGCCAACAACGAAGACGTCACCGCACCTGAAGACAGCCTGGCGTTCTCCTACGACCAGATCATGGACACCACATTCAAGCTGGTCTACGCTACCGACCGCTACCAGTACGACGAAGAATACAAGGTTTGGAAGGACAAAAGCGCCGACGAAGCCTACATGAAGAGCGTCGTCGACCACGCCCCCGAGCTCAAGATCGTCGGCATTGTGCAACCCAAGCCCGAGGCGAAAACCACCTCGCTCTCTCCGGGACTGTACTACGCACCCAGCCTGACGGATCATCTCATCGAGCATGCCAATGATGCGCAGATTGTAAAAGACCAGTTGAAAGACCCTAGCATCAACGTATTCTCCGGCAAGACGTTTGCCGAGGACAACAAGAGCCAAGACGGTGGCTTTGATATGAGCTCGCTGTTCACCATAGACGGCGACGCCATCCAGGCGGCCTTCACCATCGATCAGAGCAAGCTGGCGGTGGATATGTCAAGCGCGCTGAACCTGTCGGCGGGCTTGCAGAATATGCCCGCGGTACCCGAACCGAACATGGAGCAGCTTATCGGCAACATCAAGCTGGAGGTAACCCCTGACCAAACGCGCCAGATCGTAAACGACGTCATGAACGGCTACAAAGCCTATCTCATAACGCACCCCCTCGATCCCACCGACCCCGACGCCTTCAGCAAGAGCTTCTCCGACTACATGGCAACGCCCGAAGCGCAGGCCATGATCGTAGCCGCTGCGGGAGGCATCGCAACAGACAACAACCTGCAAAACCAAGTTGCCGGCGCCCTGCAAGGTTATATGCAAACCACTATGACCACCTACATGAGCGCGATGGCAAGCGAATTGCAATCCCAAGTCACTGCTGCCTTGCAAAAATCCATGAATCAGATGGCCAGCAACATGGCCAGCGCCATGTCCATCGATCCCGACAAGTTCAAAGAAGCGTTCAAGATGAACATGAGCGAGCAAGAACTCACCGAGCTCATGATGTCGCTCATGCAGGTTGAGGAGGCCTCCTGCGACAACAACCTGAAGAAGCTGGGGTACGCCGATCTGGCAAAACCGTCGTCGATCGACATCTACCCCATCGACTTTGAAAGCAAAGGCCACGTCATCACCATTTTGGATGATTACAACCAGCGTATGGAAAACGAGGGGAACGACGACAAGGTCATCACCTATACCGACATCGTGGGAACCCTTATGGCCTCGGTTACCGACATCGTGAACATGGTCAGCTACGTGCTGGTGGCGTTCGTGGCCATCTCGCTGGTGGTATCGTCCATCATGATCGGCGTCATCACCTACATTAGCGTGCTCGAGCGCAAGAAGGAGATCGGCATCCTGCGCTCCATCGGTGCCAGCAAGGGCGACATCAGCCGCGTGTTCAACGCCGAGACGCTTATCGTGGGCTTCGTGGCCGGGGCTATCGGCATCGGTGCGACCGAGCTTGCCTGCATACCCGTCAACGCCATCGTCTACTCGCTGTTCGACGTGGCGAACGTGGCATCGCTGCCCTGGCAAGCCGCCCTTATCCTCATCGTCATCAGCATGGGCCTTACGTTCCTGGCCGGCCTCATTCCCTCAAGCGCCGCCAGCCGCAAAGACCCCGTGGAAGCCCTGCGCAGCGAGTAGCCCAAAAGCCCCTAACCTCCGAAGGCCCCTTGATACACCACATCAAGGGGCCTTCTTTTGGTTTAGTCGAGATCCTCTTTCTGAATTCCCGGCACCTCGGCCACGCTTTTCAGATGGCACCTATCAAAATCGATTGTCTCCTTTTAGAGAACGCTCACCTCTTAAACGCAAAACGGCGCCCCCTCGCAGGAGCGCCGTTTTGCCATGCAGGTAGTGCGAGCAGCCGCCGCCTACATCATAGGCACGACCATCG
>NZ_JAVWUP010000156.1:0-5779 GCF_036667095.1 Gordonibacter sp.
AGAAGTTTCAACCCGCACGCCCACGAGGGGCGTGACCCATTGCTTAGACCCCTCTCGGCACTCTCGAAATGTTTCAACCCGCACGCCCACGAGGGGTGTGACCGATAGCAGACATGGCGTCAGTTGCCAAAGTGGAAGTTTCAACCCGCACGCCCACGAGGGGTGTGACTGTCAAATTATACATTTTCTTGCAACTTCCGTGCTTCCTTATGCATTTTTCAAGGTGCAATCCCCAAAAGAACTCCCCACATCCAAACTTTGTCGCGAATAAATGCGCGAACCTCATGAATGGACAGCAAGCGCTTCAGGTTCGCCGTGCTCTAAATGCATAAAAACCCATCTGGGTCGTAGCTTGGCTTTGCCCCGACATGCTCGACTTTGCTCCGCCAACCTTTCCCGAGGTGATAGAACCTCAGGCTGTCCTTCTCAGGATCGATGCGCTTGATCAGCTCATGCTTCATAACCTCGAAACAGGCAGGATCCATCGAGCACTCGAAAACAGAGTTCTGCACTCGCTGGCCGTACTGCATGCAAATCTTCGAAACCCTTCGCAAACGGCGGGGGCCATCTCCGTCAGCAGTCGCCACATCGTACGTCACCAGAACATACATCGCCTACCTCCAAAGAAAAGCGGGATAACTCTCCATATCGCCCCGAAGGAACCGGGCAAACAACTGTGCCTGGATAAACGGAAGCAACCCGACCGGCATCTTTTCTTTGAGAAACGGGTGGGTTATGCTCTCCTGCTTCTTCTTTTGCCACAAACCAAGAACTCGCTTGCGCGCCTCGTCGGACAAAACTACGCCTCCTCCTTCGCGCAGCTCAAAATCGCCGGAACTCACTTGCCGCCGATTAACCAAAGACAATACGAACCGATCAACGTAAGGAGCGCGGAACTCCTCCATCAGGTCAAGCGCCAGACTCGCTCTGCCCGGCCGATCCCGATGAAGAAAACCGATTTGGGGATCGAGACCGATCGTCTCGCAAGCAGATGCGATATCCCGGCTCAACAGCGAATAGAAAAACGAGAGCATCGCGTTGACAGGATCCCGAGGCGGCCGCCGACTCCTGCCCGCAAAGCGAAGCGAAGGCTCCTCAACTCTAACCATGCGGTCGAACACCGAAAAATATACGTGCGCAGCATCTCCCTCAACACCCCGAAGCTGATCCGCCGTCTTGACCTCCACCGCGCTTCTCTGCGCACAACGCAGCGCTTCCACTGCCGCAAGGTAAGACTCATCGATGTCTTCAGGATAATCACGGCGATACCGCTCGAGAACTTTCCGGGAATTGGAAACCTTCGCCCCAACGAACCTTTTCGCGATAGCCAACGACGCTTCCTTATCATCCGAGAGACGATACTGAGCGCGCCGGAGAAGCACGTTTCCCGACACCGCGCCCTCGACGCGCGCCAAAAACCGCCCCTCGCCATCCAGAAACGAAATGGTTATGCCTCGTTCAGCACACTCCCCCAACAAAGACGCTCCGCACCCGCGGTACCCGAATATAACGATGCTGTCGAGAAGATGGAACGGAACATGAAGAGCGCGTCTATCGGAAACCATAACCGAGACGGCATCGTCTTCCTTGACAAGACGCGCTTCAGGGTCGGTAACGTAAAGCGTGTTCAGCAGCTTTTTCATGTCATCAAACCCCTTCGTTCCAATACGAAACAGCATCGTGCTCGCTTATCTCAGGAAGACAGATGTCCGCAAGAGAGCATCTGCGACACTTTGCCCCCTTTACCGCCCGAGGCGTTCTCTGTGCATCAAACAACTCGTGCATTCGCATCGACAAGCGCTCGACCTCGCTTTTTAAAGACCCGTCCAGCAAAACTGCTTCACGCCGACGGGTTTCCCCGTAGAACAGAGCACCCTCACCCACCGTGCAACCATACATCTCTTCAAGACACAGCGCTTGGGCGCAAACCTGAAAGCGATCCCAGTCTTCTATCTTCGCTTTGCCAACCTTGTATTCAACGGGCCGCACCGTCAAACAATCCCCTCCGCTGGAAAACTCGACAATATCGGCAACCCCAGCAATGCCCAGTCTTCGGCTCGCCAAACGAACGCCACGCTCTGCCCGTACACCGCGCACCGCGGTGTATCCTTCGGTATGGACGCGCTCGTGGAACAAGTCTCCCCTCACCGTATCAAAGCTGTCCGCCCACTGTTGCTCGATATGGATGAGGGCCCACTGGCGCTCGCAGTATGCAAGGTGCTGCAAACCGGAAAGCGCCAGCAGGTCGCCATCGTCGTACATCGACCTAGACGGCCGGAGCGATGTAGTCGAACTCCTTCAGCTCGACGCCTTCCGGAAGAGCATCACGATCGACCTCAAGCTCGTAATCCGAGAAAGCGCGCGCTTCAACAGAGTTATCGATCAAACGCTTCGATGACACCAGTTCAAAAAGCCGATGCGCCGGGGCGTTCCCAAGTTTACTGTCGTGCTTGAAGACGAAAAGCTTGCGCGAGGTCATAAGACCGCGTGCCGCGCTTCGATCATGCTCGAACATGTTCATGAGCGATTCGAAGAAAAGCTCAAGGTCCTGTTCACTGAATCCTGTCCGCTCCGCAAGCGAGGCTGAAATAAAGCCCTCAGCTCGGTAAAGACCGTAAGGTATGTACTGCTTGCGACCCATCGTCTTTTCTTTTTCCGCATCTTTTTCGTTGGTTACCGCCATACGTGTGATACTCATTTCAAGCGGAAGAACCGGATCAACCGACTCGGCAAAACACAGCTGGATAGGTCCGCGCACCTGCCCGCAATTCACGTCGGTCGTCATGACGGCCCCGAACGCTCGGATGTCGAAGAAGTTGTCGCACATGAACTTCGTAACCTTCACCTGGTCTTCTTTGGCTTTCGGCAGCTTTTTCGAATCCGACTTCATGTCGTAGTGAACATACGCTTTCCGATTGCGATCGTTCAGCACGGCTGCTTCCTGCACGTATATCTTGTAACCAAGCTCGCCCTCGGACGTGTCGGGATCGTCAATGGCTTCGCTTTTGATCAAATCGACGTAGTTTCGAATCTTGCGCTTCAAGCAAACATCCGAAACGATTCCCTTACTGGTTTCAGGATCGATGCGAGGCATGTTTCCCGCATCAGGATCGCCGTTAGGGTTGCCGTTTTTGACGTCGAAATATAACACGAAATCATAGCGGTTCTTAATGGGTTCACTCATCGGTTTTGCTCCTTCTCATCGCTTTCGGAATACTCAGCACCTTCTTCGCCTTCCTTGGTTTTCTTGGTCCACAAGTCAACGCGCTGTTGGTAATAGCCCACGTAGAACATCCCTTGCTCTTCGGTGTCAAGCGATTTTGGAAAGGGCCCGTCACCGTCGAGAAGTTTCATAATCTCGTCAGCCCTCTTCTCCGTCACGTAATAACCCGGCGAGCCCTTTTTCCTAAGGTTCTCGATATGATTCTGATAATTGCGCAGCAACGACGGAAACGTCCGCGCCGGAGTCGTCGATGCCGCCCCGATGTACCGATCACGGATGGTTGCACTGGCCCCGGGAATTGCATCCCTCTGAGCCTTCTCCATTACCGCGAACAATCTGCCCAGCAAGTACCCCGGATGCGTGTTGTTTTCATTCAGCGACACGGTGAGGCTCCTTCCCTCCGAATCGTACGTATTCTGGTTGCAACGCCATTTTCTGACCAAGCATGCTTTCACAAGGGCGGCTCGACGCCCCATATCCCACGGGTTGTTCGACGCATGATCGCAGCGCATGCGCGAAAGTAGCGAAGTGTAAAGTGCCTGCGGAAACGGTCCGCCTTTCAGCATCGCCGTCACACACGAACCGATAAGCGTTGAGGGAACGTTATCCGTCTTACCCAGTACGGCTGTTTGCAGCAAATAGGTGCGCAGCGAGCAGCCTTTGACATCAACCATGTCGATATCGCGAAGGTACTGCCCGAAGTTGTCTGCCAATCGGCCGAAGGTCTCAACCTCGAAAAACCTCACGGAAAGGCGTGCGGCATTCGGGGCCAGGCCCATGATGAAGAAACGCGTCTCGTAGTCAAGCTCCGGCGACGGCATTCCCAGCTTCATGCTCATCAGGGAACTTTCGATGCTCTCGATCGTCGCTTTATCTTCGGCGGGGCGCATCAGAGCATCGGCATCCATCACGAAGCGCATGATCTCGTTTTCCTTATACGCCGGCCGATCCGACCAGAATACGACCGTGGTATCACCGATACGGCAACGATGAGCGTTATCGTTCATCAGGTGCTTCAGCGCGGCACCGGCACCGAATGCCACGTCTTCGGATAGCGAGGCGTTGTAGGCTTGCTTCTTGCCATATGACTCCGACGAATCGAAGTTGAAAGAAACGAGAGACGCTCCCGACGACTGAGCTCCGGCAACGCCTGAAACCTGAGGGAACAAACGCGCAAGATGAGTCTGCTCGCCCGTTACGCCACATTGACCGATGACTGAACCGCCCTCACCACTGAGGCAATGACGATTCCACGCTTCCACGACGGCGGGTCGTTCGTGAAGACGGCGCTTGTCTCCCGCCAAACGGAAAACCGCGAAGCCCCCTTTCGAGAGAGCCTCCCGTTTGTCTTCGTCGAGGCGCTCCACCTGGTCGTTGCGGCCAAAAAAGGCCAGCACTGCACGGGCTCCTTCGTCGTCACATCCGGAAAGTACCTCGTCGTGCAAAGCGGCCGTCGCCTCGTAATGCCGCAAGCTCCCGGTGCCCAGCACATAATCCGACTTGTCACACAGAAAGTAGGGCTTGAGGGCTGTTCCCGAGCGCCCATCATGCTCCGGAACGCTCATCTCGATAGACTTTCGCGCCTTCTCGTCACCCGTTCCGGAAGACTCCAGCGACAGCACCGATATCAAGCGTCCATCTTGGGCAATCTCTATTTCCCAGGATGCCTTCTCGATGCTCCAAAACCGGGAAGGAACAGGACTGTCCGCGCTGTCTCGAAGGCGAAGGTAGTACTGGTGCAATTCGTTGAGAATCATCCCACCAACTCCCTCCGGTCATCCGCGACCTCAATAACTCCACCCTCCATAACCGCACGGAAAAACAGCGGGCTCATGTCGTTGTCGAAATCGATGTCGTAGAGCAGGTACCCCAAGTCTTGCCGACCCGCGTCAGCATAGAAGGAAGCTGGCTGTGATTGGTCGTCCTCCAAAAGCGAAACCTGGGCGGCGAACTCGCGGCAACCGAAGTAGGGCTGGTTGAAACACTGCCCCTTGCGCAGTCGCCTCAACGCGATGTTGTAGTGCTTTTCCGGCGTATCGTCCGGCTCCGCTCGATCCGTCAGCTCGAAATGCGCCTCGATGGCGTATGCCACGTCTTTGAGATACCGCGTTGCCCGCTGCTGGCGCTGCTTTCCTTCGGAGGCAATGACATAGAGGTCCTCGCCGCTTTTCATGGCAGACTTCGCATTGCGGTAGCTCAGTTTCCCGTCAAGCTCGTTTCTGCGAAACGTGTCGAACTCGATTTCATTCAACACAGTGATACGGTCGATTCGCCACTTGATGGCAGGTTTCCAATAAACCGCCTCAAGCAAGCCTCGTGCGGCCGAGGGCGTTATCACGTCGTAACTGACGCGCTCCGCCTTCATCTCAGGACGCGTGAAACAAGCGCGCGGCCCTTGGGCTAGAATCTTGATTCCATATCCCATACACCCTCCTTTCCTCTCACTCGAGAACCGCCCATACGCTCCCGCACAGGGGCGGCATCATCGCAGTAGAATCACGTGATCAAGTCTTTCCATTCCTCCTCTCCCGGCAACAGCAGACCGACGTCCTCTCG
>NZ_JAVWUP010000157.1:0-5769 GCF_036667095.1 Gordonibacter sp.
TGGGCCCTTCTAGGGCCGATAATCAAGCCACCGGCTATGCCGGTGGTCATGACTTTGTCGAATTTAGTTCGCCGGGCGAAAAATGCCGTTGTGAAAAATACCGTGTGCGCCGTGTGCGCCGTGTGATGCCGTGTGATGCCGTGTGATGCCGTGTGAAAAAACGCTGCTTGCGTCGTTCGGATTGATCGGTTATACTTCTACGGTTTCTATATTACACATGTCCGTGCGACCCACACCGCCAGTGGCCAACTGAAAAAGGCTGCGGATGCTGGGGATGACCGCGGGCAGAGGACTAACGAATGGAGATCAGACATGACGAAAGTCAGCATTCAATCGCTGCTCGATGCGGGCAGCCACTTCGGCCATCAGACGCGCCGTTGGAACCCCAAGATGAAGCCGTACATCTTCGGCAGCCGCGGGGATATCTACATCATCGACCTCAAGCAGACGCTCTACGGCTTGGACGCGGCTTACACGTTCGTGTCCGAGATCGCCCGCAAAGGCGGCACCGTGCTGTTCGTGGGCACGAAGAAGCAGGCCCAGGAGGCCGTGGCTGACGCTGCCAACAAGTGCGGCATGCCCTATGTGAACGCTCGCTGGCTTGGCGGCATGCTCACGAACTTCGTCACCATCCGCTCCCGCGTAACGCGCATGGAGGAGCTTGAGGCCATGGAGGCCGACGGCCGCATGGCGCTGTTGCCGAAGAAAGAGCAGATCCTTCTGCGTAAGGAACTGGGCAAGCTGCAGACGAACCTGAACGGCATCCGCAACATGAAGCGCGTGCCCGATGCCGTCTTCGTCATCGACACGAACCGTGAAACCATTGCCATCCACGAGTCCCGTCGCCTGAACATCCCCGTGGTGGGCACGCTGGATACGAACTGCGATCCGGACGATGTCGATTTCGGCATTCCGGCCAACGACGATGCCATCCGCTCCGTGCGCCTGCTGGCCGACTTCATCGCCGATGCCGTGACCGCCGGCGTGGGCGTGCCGGTGACGGCCGCCGAGATCGCTGCCCCCACCGAGGCCGCCCCTGCTGCCGAGGTTGAGGTCGCCGTCGTTGAGGCTGCCGCTCCGGTTGCCGAGGCTCCTGCTGCCGAGTAGCACCCGGTTCCTCACGTTTTGGAACGACCGCGCCGCTTCGCCCCCCGGGTCGGAGCGGCGCTTTGAAACCGAGCTCGAGTCCTTGATGGACGCGGCTCCTACCCAGAAAGGATCATCATGGCTGACATCACCGCTTCCATGGTTAAAGAGCTCCGCGAGATGACCGGCGCGGGCATGATGGAGTGCAAGAAAGCCCTCACCGAAGTTGACGGTAATATCGAGGCCGCTGTCGACGTTCTGCGCACCCGTGGCTTGGCCGCCGTGGCCAAGAAGGCCGGTCGCGCTACCAACGAGGGCACGGTCATGGCTCTCGTCTCTGTCGACGGCACCGCCGGTGCCGTGGTCGAGTTGAACTGCGAGACCGACTTCGTGGGTATGAACGACAAGTTCAAGGCCTATGCCGAGAAGATCGCCAACGCCGCTATGGCCGCCAAGCCCGCCGACCTCGAGGCCCTGAAGGCTGTCGACGCCGAAGGCGAGACGGTGGAGGCCGTGGTGACCGATGCTATCCATACGCTGGGCGAGAACATCCAGCTTACCCGCTTCGCGGTAGTCGAGGGCGGTGCCGTGTCGTCCTACATCCACGGTGGTGGCAAGATCGGCGTCCTGGTGCAGTTCGACGTAACGGGCATCGACCCCACGTCCGACGGTTTCAAGGCTTATGGCCGCGACGTTGCCATGCAGGTTGCCGCTGCCGCTCCGGTGGCTGCAACGCGCGAGTCGGTCGATCCGGCTGTGGTCGAGCACGAGAAGTCCATCTACATGGCTCAGGCCGCCGAGTCCGGCAAGCCTGAGGCCATCCAGGAAAAGATGGCCGTCGGTCGCCTGGAGAAGTTCTTCAAGGAGAGCACGCTGACCGAGCAGCCCTTTGTGAAGAATCCGGATCAGAGCGTGTCCGAGTACACGGCTGAGGTTGCCAAGAACCTGGGCGGCGAGATCAAGATCGTGGACTTCAAGCGTCTTATGCTGGGGGACGAAGCGTAAATTCCCTCGTTATACGAGCATCAAGTAGCACTAAACAGGACCCGGATACGTTCCGGGTCCTGTTTGCATTGAAGGCCCCTTCTGCTTTCGGTGTGAAAGTTGGAATAGGGCCGTCCGACTTTTTATAATGGACGGGTTGCAACTTCCGCGCCGCTGCTTGCGGCGTACACGATAACGAGCGAATGCCCGGCCGTCTTACGTGCGGGCGCAAAGGAACCTTTCATGGCAGAAGAGATCATCATCGTCCAAGGTAACAATGTGCTGACCGGCGACGTGGTTGTGTCCGGTGCGAAGAACTCGGCCCTCAAGCTCATGGCGGCTACGCTGTTGGGGCGGGGGACAACCTCCCTGCACAACGTGCCGCTCATTTCCGATATCGCCATCATGTCCGAGGTGCTGCGCTGCCTGGGTGCGCAGGTTGATCGTCAGGATCACACTTTGGTGGTGGATACCGCTCCGGTGGAAAAGTGGGAGACACCTTATGAGCTGGTATCGAAGATGCGTGCCAGCATCGCCGTACTAGGCCCGCTTATCGGTCGGTTCGGTCAGGCGCGCGTCGCCATGCCAGGTGGCTGCCAGATCGGCGCACGCAATATCGACATGCACCTGGTGGGGCTTGAGGCCCTAGGCGTCATGTTCGTGACGGACCATGGTTTTCTGGAGGCCACCACGCCCCATGGCTTGGTCGGGGCACACGTGGTGCTGGACTTTCCCAGTGTGGGCGCAACGGAGAACCTGTTGATGGCTGCTGTGGTTGCCGAGGGCACTACCGTTATCGAGAATGCGGCGCGCGAACCCGAGATCGTCGACCTGGTGAACATGCTCAACGCCATGGGTGCCCGTATCACAGGCGGCGGCTCGTCGCTTATGGAGGTCGAAGGCGTGCCGTCCGAATCGATGCACCCCTGCGAGCACACGACGGTGGGCGACCGCATCGAGGCGGGCACGTTCCTCGTGGGCGGCGCGCTCATGGGAGGCCCGCTTACTGTACACGGCATAGATCCGTCGTATCTGCGCATGGCCGTTATGAAGCTTGAGTCCATGGGTTGCGACGTGCAGACGGGTGCCGATTGGATCACCGTGCGCCGCGAAGGGCCGCTTGCGCCCATCGATATACAGACGTTGCCGCACCCGGGTTTTCCGACCGACTTGCAGGCTCAGTTCATGCTGCTGGCAGCTCGCGCCGAAGGCACATCGGCCATCACGGAGAACGTGTTCGAGAATCGTTTTATGTTCGCTGCCGAACTCGCCCGCATGGGTGCCGACATCACGATCGAAGACCACCATGCACTGGTGCGCGGCGTGGACGGGTTGCAGGGTGCACCCGTGTCGTCTACCGACCTGAGGGCTGGTGCGGCACTGGTTCTGGCTGGCATCTCTGCCGAAGGCGAGACGCGCGTGCACAATATCGGGCACGTTGACCGCGGGTATGAGGATTACGTCGGCAAGCTGTGCTCGTTGGGAGCCGAGGTTGCGCGTGCGACGGTCGACGACGTGCAGCCTTCCTGCTAGCGAAACGGGGTTGACCCATGTTCGGACGCAAGAAGGGCTTTACTGCAGCCCAGTCGAAGCTCACGTCTCACCGCATGCGCTCTGCGACGGTGGGCACCCATGTGCAACGTCGCGCGCGCTCGTCATCGCGCCATATGAATGCCGACACCGTCGGCTTCTCCAATCCGCGCAAAAGACAGCGTGCAGCCCGCGGCGTGGTGGATACGCTGCTACCCTCTACGGCCACGGGCGAGAGTTCGTCTGAATACGCGCGTCGCGTGGGTAAGCGCGAGTTCGCCCAGGAGATGCAGCGCAAAGCGCGCATACGCCGCATCGTCGCCCTTGTAATAGCTGTCGTCGTGGTGGCAGCGGTGGCCATCGGTGTGGGCGTGGCCACCTTTTTCGGATCGCTTGATGCCAAGATGGGGCTGAAGAACTCCGATGCGAAACCTGCGCTGGTTGCACCGAAGGAGGCGGGTCCCTGGTACGCCCTGGTGGCTGCCGATCTGGGAGCTGCATCGGCCGCCGCCGACGAAGAAGGCCCCGATGCCCTCATCCTAGCCCGTGTCGACGAGGGTTCGCGTGCGGTGACGCTGGTGTCGGTTCCTGCAAACCTGCAAGTCCTACTCAAGGACGGCAAGGCCCATAAGCTGCGGGAGGCCGCAGCCCAAGGCGATGCGGCGCTTATCTCGGCGGTTGCCGGTTTTGCGGGCGTCGATATCGCCCATTATGCCAAGGTCGATGCGACGGGCCTGGCATCGCTGGTCGATTCCCTCGGCGGCATCGAGGTCGATGTCAAACAAGAGGTGGATGATCCGACGGCGGGGGACACCTATCTTTCCGTCGGCACCCAGACGCTTGACGGCAATGCGGCGCTGACCTATTTGCGTGCGAAGAACTTCAAGAACGGCATCGAGGACCAGGCGGCGAACCAGTGTGCGTTCTTTGCGTCGGTGGCTGCGCGCATGCTGGAATCGGGTGACACGCTGCCGTTCGCCACCCTACTGGACTCGGTCGGCGGCGATTTCCAAACCGATATGTCCGGTACGGCGGCCCTTTCCCTCGCCGGACAGCTGAAGGGCGTTGCGGCGGCTTCCGTTCAGATCGCCCAAGTGCCCGGCTACGAGGCGACACGCAACAACGTGCTGTACTATATCTCGTCGAGCAGTGCATGGACCAGCATGATGGCCCTTGTTGAGGCGGGTCAGCCGCCGGTTGTCGACGAGAAGGCAGCCAGCCAGGTCGATCGGGGCAGCTTCACGGTGGAGGTGCGCAACGGCGCGGGCATCACGGGCGGCGGCTCCCAGGTGGCCGATCTGCTGCGCGCTGACGGATTCAACGTCACGGAAGTGGGCAACGCTGAAAGCGACAAGTTCCCCGAGACGCTGGTGGTGTACGAGGGCGGCGAGAACAAGGCTCGCGCAGAGGAGCTTATCGCCGCGCTGGGCTCTGGTCGCGCCATCGTGGGGGCGGGGTACTACACGTATACCACAGACGTGCTGGTCGTCCTGGGCAAGGATTGGAAGCCTGTCGCCTAAGACGCAGGGATGTCCAGCCGCAACTGCGTGCCTTGGCTCTTGCGGGCTTGCGCGATGACCTGCCGCCCACGTACTTTTTCTTAGCGCACCAGACGGTACTGGTGCGCTATGGTAGAATCGCACCCAAGAAACAACCTCGTTGACGAAGGAGTCAAGTATGATCGAGAAGACCGATGTCGCTGCAGTTCTGGAACTTATCCGCCCGAGCCTGCAGGCCGACGGCGGCGATGTGAAGCTCATCGATGTCGCCGAAGACGGCGTAGTCACGGTGGAGCTGCAGGGTGCTTGCAAGGGCTGCCCCATGTCGCAGATGACGCTTGCCAACGGCGTGGAGCGCATCCTGAAAGAGCGCGTGCCCGGCGTGACGAAAGTCGTCCCGGCCGCCGAGTAACGCCCAGAGCGCAAGGAGGACGGATAAGCCATGGCGAATTGTTGGGAAAGACGCGGTTGCGATGACGAGATGATGTCGCGTTGCCCGCATAACACCCCCGGAGAGCCGTGTCCGGCCGATTGCCATTTTGCCGCCTGCCACCGTGCGACGCATGTGGTCGCAACGGACGTCGAGGTGCTGCTGAACCCCGAGCGGTATTACGACGCGGCCGTCAAGGAGGTGTGCCGCTTCTGCGAGCACTTCCTGGAGCAGGGCCCG
>NZ_JAVWUP010000158.1:0-5739 GCF_036667095.1 Gordonibacter sp.
AAATGTCCTCCACCACATCGTCATCACCGGCAAAAGGCACTTCGTAAACAGGTTCGACTCGATAACCGCACGCAATGCGAGCTGCTGCTAAATCCATATAGAAGCCAAACGCGCTCCGCGCATTGCGCGCATAGGAAATCTCGCGTTTCGTAAGCATAATGTCCATGATCTTCGACGAAAGAGCTTGTGCTTTTTCCGACAGGCTCGCCTCAATAACACGATGCTGATAATACGGAGTTACCATATAGAAGAAGTAAAGAATTGCAGTGCGCAGCGCATACTCGTCCCCTTCGATACGCAGCGTTCCCCTTTTGCTTTTGATCGCAAGCCCAAAGAAAGACAAAATATTGTTCCAATAGCGCACTTCCGACTGAATGCACCTACGATTAGTAAATAAATGCGCCGCAAGTAAATCAGAAGTACACGACGTGGGTTTCTCGCGCGCAAGATAAAGAATGCCCCGGTAGAAACGGTCGAAACTAGTCATAGCATTTCCTGCATTCAGCAGTATGACGCTTTCGAGCGCGGACCCCTCACCGTCACGCACGATCATGCGAACACCGTTCCCTGCTTTCGTTTCGATCCGTGTGTAAAGATCACCGGAGGCAAGGGTAAGATTCAACGCCCGAATATCGGTGGAAACGGTTTTTTCAGAACATGCAAACTTTTCCGCGAAATGTCGTAGCGGAACATAGTGAGCGCACTTCTTCAATTCCTTTAAAAGCTCGTATTGACGCGCGTTGATCATGGATTCTTCCCGCCTATCGCCTACCTATGACAAACTAGGGAAATCAAACGAGATCGTCAACTCTCGTAGCTGAATTTTTTACGCCCGACCGCGCTAACGCGCACAAAGCAGGAAAAGGCTCCGCAGTTCATTTGTCCGACGAAGCCTTACGCTCGCCTGCTTCAAACTAGAACCGAGCGTAGCGCTCCAGGTTCTTCTTCAGCGCGTCTACGAAACGCTGGCCGATATCGCCTAGCTGCTCGCCTTTGCGCACGACATAGCCCAAGTGCAGCTTCACGTCGGTGTCCAGCGGCACGGTGTTCAGGCCGGCGCCGTCGGAGATGCCCACGAGGATGCCGCTGGTCACCGTATAGCCGTTCAGCGCCACGATGAGTTCGGAAAGCGACGCGCGATCGGTGCAGGCGATGCTCTTGGCACGCGGCGTGGCCGCCAGAGCCTCCTCGGCGAAGGCGACGGGCGAGTCCGCATCCTGCTCGAAGTAGAGGTAGGGGTAATCCTCCATGTCGTCCAAGGTCAGGATAGCAGCGTTCACCATGGGGTGGCTCGCTGGCAATGCCACGCGCGGAGCGGACTGGATAAGCTCCACGAACTCGAGGCCCGTGGCATCAAGCGCGGCGTTCAGCTCGTCGGCGGAGGCGGACGTCTGGAACAGCACGCCCAGATCGCTCTGGCCGCCCGCGACGTCGTCTATGACGCCTTGCGTCGTGCGGTCGCGCAGGGCGTAAGCATACGCGTCGCCGCCCAGCGCAAGCACGGTATGGGCGAACGTCTGCACGTTGAACAGGTAGTGCTGGCCGGAAACGGCAAAGGTGGTTTCAGTGGTCATAGCGAGTTCCTTCCTTGCGCGCGATTATCGGGTCGTGCAAGCACGTTCGTCGACGAAGCGCAACGCCTTGTGCTCGGACGACGTTCCCAGCTTGCCCGCATCATACACGATAACCTTCTGCGGACGCACGCCCACATGCGCCTTGATAGCCGCCATCGTGCGGTTGGCCACGGCGTCGTAAGGCTCGTCGCTGCCCAGCGCACGCTCGACGGACACCTCGTATTTGCAGGTAAAGTCCTGCTCGTACACGCGAATGGAGTATTCGCCGGTCAGGCCCTCCAGGCCGCGCACCACGTACTCGATGTCGGTCGGGAACACGTTCACGGCGCTGACGATGAACATCTCGTCCTTGCGCCCTGTGATGTGGATGCGCGCAAGCGTGCGGCCGCACGTGCACGTGTCGGTGCTCACGTAGCCGATGTCGCCCGTGCGGAAGCGGATCATGGGACGCGCCTTCTTCATCAGTGTGGTGTACACCAGCTCGCCCGTCTCGCCCGGAGCCAAAATCTCGCCCGTGGTGGGGTCGACCGTCTCGACGAGTATCTGGTCCTCGACGATATGCAGGCCGTCCTTCGCCTCGCACATGGCCGCACAGGCACCGTAGATGTCGGACAAACCATAGAAGTCGACAACCTTCGCGCCCCACAGGTTCTCGATGCTCTCGCGCGTGGACTGAATGGAGCCACCAGATTCACCAGCCACGATGATGGTGTGGATGCTGAAGTCGGTCTTGGGATTGTAGCCTTTCTCCTTGGCGATCTCGCCTAAGTGCCACGCATACGACGGCGACGTCCAGATGATGGTGGGCTGGTATTGCTTCAGCACGAACAGCAAGCGGTCGGACGGCACGGCACCCACCCAGATAGCCAGGGCACCCAGGCGCTGCGCGCCGATGACATCGGGGCCGCCCACGTACAGCGCGAAGTTGAGCGCGTGCACGTAGCGATCGTTCGGCCGCATGCCGGCCTGCCAGAACAGGCGCGCTTCGGTGTCCTGCCAAAGATCGAAGTCTTCCTGCGTGAACGGGCTTACCGTAGGGACGCCCGTAGACCCAGACGAGGTGGCCATAAAGATGACCTCTTCTTCGGGCACGGAGCACATCTCGCCGAAGAACGATCCCACGTGCTGCGTCTCGCGCTCGGTCTTCTTATCGATGAAGGGGAATTTCACCAGATCGCCAAGCGTCTTGATGTCACCCGGCGCCACACCTGCCTCGTCGAACGCGCGCTTATAATGCACCGTGTTCTCGTACGCATACGCCACCATGTCTTGCAGACGTTGCAGCTGCAGCGCCTCAAGCTCCGGCCGCGGCATGCACTCGATCTCCGGATCGTAGTACTTTTGATCGTTGGGGATGTCCTTCGCCATGGTCGCTCCTATGCTCATTCCGTTCCTTAATAAACAGCACGTTTCATGAAACCATGAACCATCCCTCGATACAACAATTCTCATCATTCAATGTTTTGATGTCATGGTATCGAACATACAGATAACGGGGTAAAATAAAAGAAAGAACACCTATCGAAGGAACGTCCGATGACCCTGCAACAGCTTCGCTACCTTATCGCCATTGCCGAATACGGCTCCATCAACGCCGCCGCGCAGAATCTCTACGCTTCCCAATCAAACCTCTCCACCGCCATCAAGGAGCTGGAGCAGGAGCTGGGCATCACCGTGTTCACCCGCAGCAACCGCGGCGTCACGCTCACCAACGACGGCACCGAGCTTCTGGGCTACGCCCGCCAGGTGGTCGAGCAGGCCGACATGCTTGAGCACCGCTACGCCACCGGCACCGACACCCACCTGCGCCTGGCCGTGTCCACGCAGCACTACGCCTTCAGCGTGCAGGCCTTCGTGAACGTGGTTGAGTCCTGCGTTGGGGACGAGTACGAGTTCATCATGCGCGAGAGCACCACAGCACAGATCATCGACGATGTGCGCACATTTCGCAGCGAGATAGGCATCCTCTACACCGACGGCTTCAACCGCCGCGTGCTGCAGAAAGCCTTCGATGATGCCGACGTGGCCTACGCCCCCCTGTTCGACGCCCGCGTGCACGTGTTCGTGGGCGATGACCACCCGCTAGCAAACGCGCGTCTCATCAAGCCCGAAGACCTCGAGCCCTACCCCCGCTACGCCTTCGAGCAGGGCATCGTGAACTCGTTCTACTATTCGGAGGAACCTTTAAGTTACCTGCCGCACCAGCGCAACATTCGCATCTCCGACCGCGGCACCCTCACAAACCTGCTGACCAGCCACAACGGCTACACGCTCTCCACCGGCGTACTGTCGGCAGAAATGCAGTCGGGCATCGCCAGCATCCCGCTCGACGTGGACGAGCTCATGCAGGTGGGCTACATCATGCACAACGAGCGCCGCCCCAGCCCGCTTTTGCTACGCTACATCGACGAGCTGCACGCCATCATCAACGCGAACCCCAGCGTGGAAGCGCAATAAAATGCGCAGTGAACTTTCTTTTGCAGAGAGTACTATAGAGTTTGAAAATCCAGCAAAAAGCGCCGCCCGCACAACGCGAACGACGCTTCAAATCAACGGTATGCGAACCTGCTCTAGTGAATAGCTCCGCTCACGTACGGCGTCTTGTCCTTTAACAGCACGTCGTGCGCGCCGCCCTCGACGATGGACGTGGAGGACACCACGGTCAGCTTCGCCTTCTGCTGCAGCTCGGCGATAGTCAAGGCGCCGCAGTTGCACATGGTGGACTTCACCTTCGACAGCGTCAGGTCCACGTTGTCCTTCAGCGAGCCGGCATACGGCACGTAGCTGTCCACGCCTTCCTCGAACGACATGCCCTTCTTGTCGCCGCCCAAGTCGTAGCGCTGCCAGTTGCGGGCGCGCGCGGAACCCTCGCCCCAGTACTCCTTCATGTAGGAGCCGTTGATGTTCACCTTGTTCGTAGGGCTCTCGTCGAAGCGGGCGAAGTAGCGGCCCAGCATGACGAAGTCCGCGCCCATGGCCAGGGCCAGCGTCAGATGATGGTCGTACACGATGCCACCGTCGGAGCAGATGGGGATGTAGATGCCCGTTTCCTCGAAATACTCGTCGCGTGCACGTGCCACCTCAATGGTAGCCGTGGCCTGGCCGCGGCCGATGCCCTTCTGCTCGCGCGTGATGCAGATGGAACCGCCACCAATGCCGATCTTGATGAAGTCGGCACCCGCGTCGGCCAAAAAGCGGAATCCCTCGGCGTCGACCACGTTGCCGGCACCCACCTTCACGTCGTCGCCGTAGTGCTCGCGCACCCACTCCAGCGTGAACTTCTGCCAGTCGGAATAGCCCTCTGAGCTGTCGATGCACAGCACGTCGGCACCCGCCGCCACCAGCGCCGGCACGCGCTCGGCAAAGTCGCGCGTGTTGATGCCCGCGCCCACCTGGTAGCGCTTGTGGGGGTCCAGCATCTCGTTGGGATTCGACTTGTGGGAGTCGTAATCCTTGCGGAACACCATGTACACCAAACGGTCTTCGTCGTCCACGATAGGCAGCGAGTTCAGCTTGTTGTCCCAGATGATGTCGTTGGCAACCTTCAGGCTGGTGTCCATGGGCGCCACGATCATGCTCTCGCGCGGCGTCATGAAGTCGGCCACCTTCTCATCCATGGACATGCGCGACAGGCGGTAGTCGCGACCGGTGACGATGCCCACCAGCTTGCCATTCGCCGAGCCGTCGTGCGTCACGGGCATGGTGGAGTGACCGTGCTCTTCCTTCATGTCCACCACGTCGGCAAGCGTCATCTCGGGCGACAAGTTCGCGTCGCTGGTAACAAAGCCGGCCTTGTAATCCTTCACGCGCGCGACCATAGCAGCCTGCTTTTCAATGGTCTGCGACCCGAAGACGAACGACATGCCGCCCTCCGTGGCCAGCGCGATAGCCATGCCGTCGTCGGACACGGACTGCATGATGGCGGACACCATCGGAATGTTCAGCGACACGGCAGGCTCTTCGCCGCGGCGATACTTCACCAGCGGCGTCTTCAGGCTCACATCGGCGGGGGTGCACTCGGCAGACGAATAACCGGGAACGAGCAGGTACTCGTTGAACGTGCGGGACGGCTCATCGAAATAGAATGCCATGGACGTACTCCTTCATATGCGGTCGTGGCCTGGAAGCGGCTTTTCGTTATGTGAACGTTATTATAGCCACGGGA
>NZ_JAVWUP010000159.1:0-5701 GCF_036667095.1 Gordonibacter sp.
CGCCCCCGGCGCGGCGGAGTTCTTGCGCGACGCGGTGAAGGCGTACTGCGCGTAGTGCGGGCACGGGGCGGAGTTCCGTCGCATCTAAATGGGGCGTATCCTGTGACCAATCTTGGGCAGAGGGATGCGCCTCTCTCTTTCTATACTGAGGCCATCCGCAGCGAGGGGAGCGAATGGCGGCCGCGCGGCAGCGTTTATGCCCGGGCCGTTTATCGCTGCGGTCGCCAAAACGATAGGAGGAGCATGGAAAAGGAAATGGATCTGGCACCGTCTGAATTCGTGAAAGACGGCAAGTTCACGCGCCGTACGTTCGTGAAAGGTGCCGGGTGGATTACGGTCACGTCGGCTCTCGGGTTCGGCCTTGCCGGCTGCGCCCCGAAAGACGAGGGCGGGCAAACGAGGGTAGCCGAGACATCTGCCGACCCCGAAGAAGGTTTCACGTACGGTCACGCTTGCTGTAACCTGAACTGTTCTTCGCACTGCCACTTAAAATCCCACATAAAGGATGGCAAGATCGTCACGGTTACGCCAGGTGCGGTACCGGGCCGCGAGGACTATGCGAGCGCCTGCTTGCGCGGCATAGCCCTGAGCCAGAAAACGCAGGACGAGAATGCGCGCGTCATGTATCCTATGAAGCGTGTCGGCGAACGCGGTTCGGGCGAATTCGAGCGCATATCGTGGGAGCAGGCCATCGACGAGATAGCGCAGAAACTGCTCGAGACGAAGGAGAAATACGGGGAGAAAGCCGCCGGATTCTACTCGTTCACCGGTAATTCCGGCAATCTCTCGATGAGCGCGCCCATACGGTTTGCGAGCATGTTCGGCGGCACTAATTTCGATATCGAGGGCATCATGGGCGACCATGGGGCCAGCATGGGCATGATACTCGCGTACGGGGTGAAGCGCGGATCGCATGACACGCGCGACTACCTGAATTCCAACATGATCGTGCTGTGGGGCCGCAATATCGCCGATACCCATACTTCCGAGTTCCGCTATCTCGTACAGGCGCGCGAGAAGGGTGCGAAGATCGTCGTGGTCGATCCGCGCTTGTGTTCGTCGGCGGCGATCGCTGACCAATGGATACCCATCAAACCCCAAACGGACCCAGCGCTCGCCCTGGGCATGATGAACGTCATCATTGCTAATGATTTACACGACAAGGAATGGCTGGCTGCCCATAGCGTTTCCCCCTTCCTGGTCAAGGAGTCCGACGGCAGCTACCTGCTGGACGGCGAAGATTGGATGGTATGGGACGCTGCCTCGGGCAGCGCCAAAAAATACAACAGCGAGGGCGTAATGCCCACCCTTTCGGGAACGTTCGACGTGAACGGCGAGGCGGTTCGCACGGCGTTTGACCACCTGGTTGACGAGGCCTCGAAGTATACGCTTTCCGTTACGGCGCAGATCACGGGCCTGCCCGAAGACGTCATTGAAACGTTCGCGATGGAGTATGCCCGTGCGAAGCCGGCGGGTATCCGCATGGGCCAGGGTATGCAGCGCGTGTGGAACTCGTTTTCCTCATTCCGCGCCATCGCCACGCTTGCCGCCGTTGCGGGATATGTGGGCATCGAGGGCGGCGGTGCATCCCATATGGGCGGCAACCCGTCGGTCAAGGCAAGTCCAGACTTTAAAGAGCCAGCTCTCATGAACAAGGATTGGGCGGATACCGGTGGTATGAAACCGAACACCGTTAAAACTTCGACGATGTACGACCAGATCATCGACAAGGATCCGTACCCCATCGACTTCATGTGGTTCGCAAACTCCAATTTCGTCAACATGAGCCCCGATGCCAACAAGATTGTGGACAAAGTGTTGCCCAGCATTTCTACGATCGTCACGGTCGATCCGTACTGGACCTGGACAGCCAGACAATCTGATTACGTGCTGCCGGCGTGCAATTACTGGGAGAAGTGGGACATCGAAGACCGTTCACCCTGGGTTATCATCAGCAAGCCCATGATCGACCCTATGGGAGAGAGCAAATCCGACGTCGAGATTATGTCGCTACTTGCGCAGAAGGTGGGTCTTGAGAAGTTCTGGAACAAAACCGACGAGGAGTGGTGTCGCGGCTTCCCGAACACCGCGCATCCGGCCTGGGAGGGCTTCGATTTCGACAAGGTGGCGCAAGAGGGCATCTTCGCTCGTGCCGACGCGCTCTTCGAACCCCAGATATTCCGTCCCGACGGCACGTTCCCCACACCGTCGAAGCGCTTTCAGCTTTACAACGAGGAACTCGTACCCTATGACGAGCAAGTGCCCAGCTACAAGCCGATGCTCGAGGACCCGGCTGGCGAGCTTGGCCAGAAGTATCCGCTGGTGTACCTGCAGTTCCACGATCGCCTCAATGTGCACTCCCAGCATGTTCTCATCCCCGAGCTCAGCGTCGTGCAAAGCGAGCCGCTCCTAGAGATGAACCCGGTCGATGCTGCATCGCGCGGTCTTGCTCACGGCGATGTGGCCCTGATCAAAAACGATCGAGGCGCATGCAAGATGAAGGTTTTCCTCACCGAAGGAATCCATCCGGGTGCCGTTGCGACGGCGAGCGGGTGGACGCCCGATTATTTTATCGAGGGCAACTATCAGATGCTCACCCATCTGACCATCAACCCGACCGAAGAGTTCATTTCTCAAACCAGCACCGCTTTCTATGACGTGCTGGTCGAAGTAGAGAAGGCATAGGTGCAATTATGGCAAACACGGTTCAATACGGCATGGTCATCGATACGACACGTTGCATGGGATGCCAGACCTGTGTGGTTAGCTGCAAAGTTTCCAACCACACCCCTGAAGGTTTGTACTGGGGACGCGTGCGCAGCCTCGACGGCGAGGTCGTCTATCAGCCAACGGGTACGTTTCCCGAGGTGAAGCTGGCCTTCAGGGCTGAGCTTTGCAACCATTGCGCAACTCCGCTCTGCTTTGCGAATTGTCCGACGGGCGCTATTGCGAAGCGCGAGGAAGACGGTGCGGTGGTCGTCGACGACGAGGTGTGTATCGGGTGCGGAACCTGCGTCAAGGCCTGCCCCTACGAGATACCCCAGATAGACGAAGCCGCGAAAAAGGCATCGAAGTGCGACCTGTGCTACCGAAAGGTTGCCGTAGGCGGGACGCCCTGGTGTGTGGAGTCGTGTCCGGGGGAGGCGCGCATCTTCGGTGATCTCAACGATCCTGGAAGCGACGTGGCAAAATACATCGTCGATCGCAAGGCCGCCCAGCTGCATGAAGATTTCGGGACGGGTCCTTCGGTGTACTACGTGGTATAGCCGGGCATCGACAGGACTGCGTCGATTCTCCTGAAAGGAAGGCCTGCTTCGGCGGGCTTTCCTTCTACAGATGCACGGTCCGTTTCGCGGCTAGTAGTACCGCGGCGCTTGCAACCATGCAGACAGCCTGCCCCGCGAAGACGGTCTCGGGAGCGCACGCTGTTGCGAATAGCCAGCCGAACAGCGTTGATGCACAAGCTATTCCCAGGTCGACAGCGTTTTGCTGCAAGGCAAGGGCCGAGGCGCGATAGCGTTCGTCCATCTTCGCCGATATCGCCGAAAGCACGACTATCGTCGAGCCCGACGAACCTAAGCCGGCAACGAGACCTGCGGCAAGCAGCATAAGGGGCTCTGTCTGCACGAGTGCGATCATGCCGATGCCCAGTCCCATGCAGGCAATCGTTGTTGCGAGAAGGTGACGACGGTTGCACGTGTCGGCAATCCATCCGGCAAGCGGATTGGCCACAAGACCCCCAATGCTGAAGAAGGAAAAGAAAAGCCCGGCGTTGATGGGTGCGCCCACCTCTTCGACAAACGTTACGACGAAGTTCATCGACAACCCGTAGCCCAACGACATCACCGCGGTGATCGCGAGAAGAGCGTACAGGCTTCGTTGCCCGCAGACGAGCGTCATGCGCAGCGTTTCGATTGTCTGCGGCTTGCCGTCCTTGCGATAGGGAGGCGTTTCGCCGGCGCTTCTGGTCGCCGGGTCTTTGGTGGGGGCGAAGCGGAGAGACAGGACGAGTGCGGCGGCAGCGCCCACCGCCAGAATTGCGAAGCATGCCGCATAGCCGCTCTCTTTCACGAGTATGAGCGCGACAAGTGGCCCGAAGAGCAGGGAGGCTGCGGTTGCGAATCGGTAGCAGCCGATGAACAGCCCGCTTTTGCCCGTGGGGGCAATGCTGGCGACGGCGGCTACTGCGCAGGGCCAAAACGCCGAAAGCCCCACGGCTTGGATGACCCTGATCGCCAAGAGCTGCCAGAACGTCGAACTCAGGACAAGCAGGACGCTTGAGAGCGCGAATGAAGCGGCGCCGGCGACCATGACGAAGCGAGCTCCTCGGCGATCGGCCAGAGGGCCGAAGTAGAAGCGCATGACGATAGCCGCCACGAGGAATACGGTACCCTGTAGGCCGGCTTCCATCATCGTCGCGCCAAGACTGAGCGCGTACGAAGGTAAAAGAGTCATGAGGATGTTGTTGCATCCGTACATGAAAAAGCCCGCAAGCGACAGCCCGATAAGGGACTGGATGCCCCCTCGAGTGCGTCTGCCCGCGTTTGACGTCGATTGCATTGCCTTCATGGTGTCCCCCCGTGCTTCCAGCCAGAGTATAGGCGCTGCTTGTCGAACGGTCTGCTCAATATTGTGCACAAAGCGCAGCTCTGGCGATGTCGGGCGGGCTCAGCCCAGGAACCTCGGGGCGGCTATTCGCCGGATTCGAGTGTCGCGATGTTTTCGAGGCGCTCCATGTCGAGTATCTCGATGCTGTTGCGCCGCTTCCTCACCACGCCTTGCTCCTGAAGCCGGCAGATAGAGGTAGTCACGGAGTTCCTGCTTATACCGAGGATGTTCGCGATATCGGTGTTGTTCTGCTTCACGATGACGCCCCCGACTGCGTCTTCGGCAGCCCGAGGGGAACCCTGCTCGTCGCTTGCGCGTGCTTCCAGCTCGTCTCGACCCAAGCTGAGCAGCAACATGGGAACGCGTTGCGCGGTTGCGTAAAACGCCGAGGAAACCGTTTCGTTCGTCATGGCTGTAAGCAAGCTGTACAGGTACTTCACGATGGTGTCGGTGAAATCGGGGTACGTATGCAGCGCCTTGAAGAAAGAGCTTTTCGGGATGGCGATAAGCTCGCTGTCGACGCATGCGCGTGCTACAGCGATTGGCGTGCAGGAGTCGCTGAGAATCTGAAAGCCGAAAAAGTCGCCTTTCTTGCAGAAATCGAGTGTTTTCTTTCGACCGTCGCGCTCGAGCTTATATATTTCGATCATGCCCTTGGCAACGAAGTGGGCCGTGGTGCACGGCTCGTCGATCCAGCCGAGCACGCTGTCCTTCGGCACGTGCCGCACGAAATAGTCCACCTGGGCACCTTGCAGCAGGTTCACGAGATCGTCCTTTGTCAGAGGCTCCGGAACTATATCGCCTTTAGCAGGCCAGAACATGGCTGGCCCCTTCGCGTTCTTCTTCATTTCTTCCCCCGCCGAACGCATAGAGTACGCGTTCGCTCCCCCGGTATCCGGACCTTAGCGGCTCTATCTCTCAAGGCCGATGGTGACAGTATAGAGCATTTGAAGAACTCGGCAGCTGCCGAGCAGGCGGGTGTGGGGGAAGGATCCTCCCTCGCCTGCAGGGTGCTGGATCGAATGCGCTTACGCTCCCTCTCCCCGATCGAGGCGGTTGATACGGTCGGCCAGATCGTCGCTGCGTTCTTGGA
>NZ_JAVWUP010000160.1:0-5671 GCF_036667095.1 Gordonibacter sp.
TCGTGCATAAACGCTAGTGGCAGGCCGGTGTGTCGTCATGAATTCGGCAAAGAAGGCATTTTATCTGGGAAGAAGGGGCAGCTATGCTTGAGCGTAAGGCGTATGGCGCTTTGAGGGCGTGGAAAGCTTCAAGTCAGGGGTCGACCGCTTTGCTTATTGAAGGGGCGCGCCGCGTTGGCAAGAGTACTCTTGTTGAAAAGTTTGGCAAAGCCGAATATCGCTCCTGCCTTTTCATCGACTTTTTTACTGCACCCCCTGAAGTAAAAAACTACTTTCAGCAGATGAGCACCGACCTCGATTCTCTTTTTGTGTATCTTTCCGCCTTCTATGGCGTCAAGCTTTATCCGCGGGAAACTCTTATCGTGTTCGACGAGATTCAGTTTTATCCGTTCGCGCGCGGGCTTATCAAATATTTGGTGGCAGATGGACGCTACGACTATATTGAAACGGGCTCCCTTGTTTCGATCAAGCAAAACGTCAGGGACATCATTATTCCTTCGGAGGAAAGGGCTATCGAGCTTAACCCGATGGATTTCGAAGAATTCTGTTGGGCAATGGGGCAAGCTCCGCTTGTTGACGTCATGCGAAATTCGGCCGAACAGCTCAAGCCGCTTCCTGATGCCCTTCACGGAAAGTGTGAGAGGCTATTTAGGGAATATATGCTGGTCGGTGGCATGCCGGCCGTTGTGGCGGATTACGTGGAAAGTCGCGATTTTGGGAAGATCGATGCAATAAAGCGCGACATTTTGACTCTCTATCGCAACGATATAGGAAGATTTGCCAAAGGCTACGAATTCAAGGTAGGTTCAGTGTTTGATGGTATTCCTGGCCAGCTTTCAAAACATGAGAAAAAATTCAGCCTGAGCACTTTGGGCGGCGACCCTCGCATGCGCACGTATGAAGAAGCATTCTTCTGGCTGGAAGATGCGCGCATTGCGAACATCTGCTATAACGCGACCGACCCAGGGATAGGGCTTGCCTTAAGCAGGGACCAATCGACGCTTAAATGCTATATGGCAGATACGGGCCTTTTGGTAACGCATGCGTTTTCAGACAACGCGCATACCTCCGATAAGGTTTTCCGGGACATCCTTTTAGGAAAGCTCTCTCTCAATGAAGGAATGATTACCGAAAATGCTGTTGCGCAGGCCTTGCGCGCCAACGGACACCGCCCCTTTTTTTATTCGCGCTTTGATCGAGAAGACGCAAGCGCCCGGATGGAAGTGGATTTTTTAATCACGCAGGAATACGCCAACGCGGGAGGCAAAATGAGGACAACGCCCCTGGAGGTTAAATCGACCAAGCGCTACGGAACTGCCTCGCTTGATAAATTCAGAAAAAAGTTTGGCAAACGCGTCGGCCGCGAATATGTAGTACATCCAAAAACCCTTGAAGTCCAAGGCGATCGAGTGTATCTACCCCTCTACCTTGCTTTTTGCTTGTAGGCTCATCAAGGCTCTCGTCCGCTCAATCGAGAAAAAGGAATATGCAGCCCGGGTTGCGGCGGGTGAAACGAACCTCAGGCGGAAGCTTCCGTGGTTCCCTGCTGCTGGAGATTCCGATAACTGAGTGCTGATGCGCATGCAACCAGTGTGTTTAAGACCAAATGGGTTGGAAAGGGTTGCCGCCGCCGCACAGAATTTCTGCATGGTCATTGTTAAGAGAAAAGCGCTCAAGGAGGCAACGTGCTAAGATGAGACCCTAATGAATCTGGGAATGCTTTTCTCGGCATCGGATGCCCCTCTTCCCCCAGTTAAGGATACTCGCGCGGAGGTAGGGAATGTTTGACAAGCAGTATGGGCATGGTGGTTCAGATTTGCATACCACATCGTTTACGGCATTCAAGACAATCTTTCTTTCGGGTTTTTCAATAGCTTTTTTTGGTATAGGGCTTATGCGTCTGTGGTATCAATTCAATTTCTATAATCTGCATTTTTCTGCCGACTACGGTTTTGTTACTGTTGGAGCCAATATCGTGCGTGTCCTTGTTATGGCACTGTTGGTATTCCTTTCATATCGCACGGGGTTTTCTCATGCATCGAAAACTTTTTTTGTATGGTCCGGATTGATACTCATGACGCTTTCTGGATTGTTTTATCTCGTAGATCTTTTCTTTGGTACTACTTCGTTCGAAGTTGCCCGCTTCATTATTGGCGGCATTGGTCTTGTTGGGGGAGAGATAATCTGGGTATTTTTTTTAGAACGGCTCAAGCCTGCGGAGGCGTTTTTTTACGCAGCCGGTGGGCTTGCGCTGTCCTGTTTTCTTTCTTTACTTGCTGGGTACTTGTCGCATGAGGTTTTCGGGCTGCTCAATCTTTTTATTCCCGCACTTTCGGTGTTCGCTTATTGGCGAGCTATGGATTTGTGGAATAAGGGAAAGACTCCTTCAGTGCGGCAGGCCAAAAAAAGCAGTTTTTCTCAAGACATGATGCAAGTTCAGGGGCAAAGCATCGGCGAAGAAAAGGTCGATTTTCTGTATAGTACTCAGCTTCGTGGTTATCTATTTTCGATTTTGAGCGCCTTTTTTCTGTATGCTTTTTTATTGGGTATGGCTCTAGGTTATCCCGATGGTCGCATTCGTGAACTTTCCCAAGCAATGCGTACGATACATCAACTCCTAGTCATTGCAGTGATTGTAGCTACCGTGTGGTGGGTTCTTGTGCGTGGCCGTGGATTCAGTTTGACGGGATTTTGGTCTTTCGTAAATCTTCTCATGATTATAGGTATTACGTTTTTGATGGGTGGATGGCCAGGTTCAGAAGAAATTGCCACCTTCTTCATAACTAACGCAATCACGTGTTTTTATATTCCTCTTGTTTTCTTCATCTATCTCATAGGCCGTCATGTTGGTAAATCAACCGTACTCGTTTACGGGTTTGTATACGGGGGAGCATTGCTGGCTATGAGTATCGGTCGCATTGTGGTGTATCAAGTGGGGCCGTATCTCAAGTATGGACTCTGGCTTTTGATTTGTATGGTTTTCGTGGCATTGATTGAGATGGTTTTGGTAGTGTACCCGCGTCCGAATGTGCGCTATCCTATCGGATTTGAATTGAGAGCAGTGTCCAAGCAGGCTGCTCCGATGAGCATTCCTCCCTCGGGTGCTGCGACCGTAGCAAACGATGTCTTTGCCTCGTTCGCCGAGGCGTTTCAGTTGACCGCTACCGAAACAGAAATAGTGCGGCTACTTGCCCAGGGAAGAAGCCGTACGGTTATTGCTGAAACGCTTCACTATTCTGAAAACACCGTGCGTAATTATGTGCGTGTTCTCTATCGAAAAGTAGGAGTGCATACTAAGCAGGAGCTGCTTGACTGTGTCGAGCAGTCTGCCGTTTCTCTGTAGGTGCTTCGCTGGTATGTGAGGGTTTTTAGACTTGAGAGCGTTGTGTCTAAAAGGTTTCAGGAGGCAGAAGAACCCTGGTTGTGAAGCTCCAAGGTTCTGCTGCTCAGGGTTTGTCGTTGGGAAGAATAAACACACATCTATAAGGAAGATTTCTAGGAGAGAGTTACGCCTTTGCGTTCATAACTGCTTGTGCGCCTGCTACGCGGCCAAATGTCATGCAGTCGGCAATAGCGTTGCCTCCCAAGCGGTTGCTGCCATGAATACCGCCGGAGCACTCGCCGCATGCGAACAAGTTTTTGATAGGTGTGCCCGCTGTGTCGAGCGCCCGACAATTAGCGTCGATACGGATACCGCCCATCGTATGGTGTACTGTTGGAACCTTGCGGCAGGCGTACCAAGGGCCTTCGGTCATTTGTTTGTCGGCAGTGTTGCCCGCTTTGAAGCCAAATTCGTCAGCAGCTTCTCCTGCCACAACGGCATTGTATCCATCGATGGCTTTCTGTAGGTTTGCGGCTTCTGTTTCTGTTGCTTTTGCCAATTCTTCGATGGTGCTACCGGTCACGATATGTTTGAGCGCAAGCATATTCTCGATAGTTGAACCGTTCCCGTCGGGTTCGGTGGTGGAGGGGTAGCGCAGCTTGTTTACTACGATCCAATAGGTTGAGTCTGGTTGTGCGAAAATTGCTTGGCAGAGTTTGTCTCGCTCGGCTCCTTCGTTTACGAAACGGCTGCCTTGCTTGTTTACGAAGATTCGGTTGCGTCCTGATGTGCGGATATCCTCCATGAGCCCTGTTCCTGGCGTGCCACAGGGATGAAGCTGGATGTCTGACAGGCCGATGAGCTCGACACCTGCTTTTTCTGCAAGACCAAGACCTTCGCCTTGTGCGCATGGCTTAATGTTAGTGCAGCCGATAGAGCTGTCGAGTTTTACACTGGACCAGACACCCGTGTTCACTTTCTGGCGGTATTCGACATTTGCTCCGAATCCGCCGGTTGCGATGACAACGGACTTCGCGTTTATCACGACTTCTTTCTGGCCTCGATAGCTGGCGGTAACTCCTGTAATGGCTTTTGCGGAATCAAGATTAAGTGCCGTTACCTGCATTTCATGCAAAAGGGTGATAGAGTCGACGTTGTTCTTTACGAAATCCTGGAACGATCGAATGTATGTGTTGCCTGAGGGTGTTGCTGGATAATGGCTTCGCTCGCCGAGGGAGCCTGTTGCTGATCCGCAGTCATCCTTGAACTTGACACCAAGCGCTTCAAGCCAATGTACTGCTTCGAGTGCGTTGTCGGTCAAGTAATGAACGAGGGTGGGATCTCCTAGGTTGTGCCCGCCTTCCATGGTGACGTTATAAAATGTTTCAATGGAATCCTCGATACCTTGTCTCTGTTGACGTTCTGGATCGACGGCATTGAGCGCGCCTTCGGAGACATTTGTTGATCCACCCGTAATGCCGCACTTCTCGACAACAATTACTTTCGCGCCAGCCTGAGCAGCGGAAATTGCTGCTGCAAGGCCGGAACCGCCGCCGCCAATGACGCATACGTCGGCAGTGTATTCAGATTCGATGACTTCTTCGGGGGCGGGAGCGTCTTTCAGCGCCTTCAGCGCTTCGGCTTGTTTTGCGCATTCCTCAAGTCCCTGGGTGAAAGCCATGCTTGACACGGTTGCTCCCGTTACGGTGTCGTACTGAAGTGTTTGAAACTCCATTACTTTGTTCGACAAATCTTCGAGTGCAAAAGCGCCTACACCAAGTGATTCCTGAGCCGCGCTGATGTCGATACCCGTAATTGCATTTTCGGAAAACGTTACATTCATCATGAACGGTGCATTATGCCCCATGACTTCGGTGCCGTAGAGGCCTGATTTCCATTCTGCTGCGGCTTGCTGCTCTGTTTTCGGCGCGCAGCCTGTTAAGCCGAGACCGAGCAGCCCCCCGTAAACGCCCAAAAACGTTGCGCCTTGAAGAAATGTTCTACGGCTTATCTGGTGCCCCATGATTCCCTCCATTCTGCTCGTACTTCTACGAGCCCCTTCTTGTTAGTCCCGAGTTTTTCGGGTTAAGATAGAAGATAGGCGCTACTCTCAATCCAACCTAGGCGCAGAAAGTATCCAACAGTGTCCAAAAGGTACTTTCTTTATTCCGGGCTAATAGACATTTTGAGATGCACCTCATTGCGTTACGAAACGCAATATAACCTGCGACTTTGCATATGCTACTTTTTGCTTGTAGGCTCATCAAGGATCTCTCCCGCTAAAGAGGTGTCCTCGAAGGCTAAGTTGGGGGCTGTTTCGTAAGTGATGTGTGGCATTCTTGGGTTTAT
>NZ_JAVWUP010000161.1:0-5661 GCF_036667095.1 Gordonibacter sp.
AGATCATCGCCCTGCGCCTGCTTCAAGCGTTCGGCCTGGCGCTGTTTCAACCCAGCGTGGCGCAATATCTGGCTGCCACATCCCCCACTGCATCGCTAGGAAGAAGACTGGGGATCGTACGATTCGCGACCACCGCATCGCTTATGGTAGGACCGGTGACCCTCTTCCCGTTGATCACCGCACAGGGCTACCCTGCATTTTTCTGCACGCTTGCACTTGTGGGAACATGCGGCACGGTCGTTGCCCTCGCCCTGCCGCACAAGCAGGCGGGCCCCCTAGCGCACCGAGAGCACTGCACAAAGACTACACCGCTTCCCCGCCGCCAGTTCGCGCTTCTCCTTGCAAGCCCCTTGATGCTCGCCCTAGGCTACAGTGTGGTGATGAATTTTGGACAGACACTTGCCGACCAGGTGCTTGCAAGCTGCAGTGACGGCCTGTTATTCGCCTGTGTGAGCACAGGCGGCCTGATTGGCAGCCTTGCGGCCGGCTGGGCTGCCGATAAGTTCGGACCAAAGCGATCCGTTGCCTGCACTATCGCCTTCAACGGGACAGGACTGCTGTGCATGGCGCTCGGTCACTCTGTTGCGCCGGTGCTTGCAGGCGCATTCCTGTGCGGCACGGGCTACTTCGGAGCCATAGCCACGCTCGTTACCGCAGCGGGTATCTCGCCAGGACGCAACACCAGCACGCTTTTAGCACGACAACAAAGCGCCCTCGACATGGGCATGATCCTCGGAGGACTGCTCACCGGAGCCCTGGTGCAGGTCGGCTTGCCGGTATCCGCAGCCTTCCTGGCAACCTCAGCAGTCGCCGGTATGAGCCTTTTTGCGTGGGGTATGATGTATCCCAGCACCAGGGAAAACCACTAGGGGGACGCATGGAAGCAATCAGCCTGTTCGTGCAGCCAAAACCGCTATTGAGCGAAACCATCGAACGCATTGTCACCGAAGGCACCTTGAAGACCAGGCCGCTTGAGCTGAGTCCGGGAGATTACCTGTTCCGCGAGGGCGACGATATACGCAATACGTTTTACCTGACACGAGGACTAGTACGACTGTACAGCGGCACGCCGGACGGCTATACCAAAACCGTGTTCTTCCATAAAGCGGGGACACTGATCGGATTCCAAGGATTCCGGCCCGAAATCGATCGCAAACCGTCGATCCTGAACGCGAAGGCCACCACGAAAGTCGAGGCTTTCGCCATCGATGCCGAAAGCTTTGGCACCTATCTCAAGACACACGGCGACGTCTGCTACGCCATGGCCCAGTACTTGTTCGAAATGATGTCGCTGCAAACGCGAGAAGCCGTGAACGCATCTATCTATCCCGTGCTGCAACGGTTCACGGCGCTACTGCTTACCTTGGCACGCGAGTTCAATTCGGCCCAAGCCCCAGCCATTGTCCCATTCAGCAACGAAGAACTGGCCGAGATGCTCGGTGTGCATGTGAACTCCATCACGAACTCCGTCGTAGCATTGCGCAACGCCGACTGCGTCGAACGGCAACGCGGCGCGCTCGTCATCACTGACTTCAGAAAACTTAAGGGTATAGCCGAAAATCTGATCGTAGAGAAAGAATAGCCACCAGCCTCGTAGCACACGACTCGGCACTTGATCGAAGCAGACAGCCTCGTGTACTGTCCATTCAAAAATTAAATATTCTAAACGTGGTATACTTTTTTTGAACGTATGCTTTCAAAAATATACCAAGCAAGGAATACTTTATGTTTACGACGAGGGAAGCTGCCGAAAAACTTAACGTTACCATTCGACGAGTAAACGCACTTATCGCGTCGGGCGATCTTCAGGCTGAAAAATTCGGCAGCGCATGGATGGTCGACGAGCGCTCCGTCCTCGCCCGCCTCAACCAACCCGTGTCGAACGGACGCCCAAAAATGGGTGAGAAGAATCCCCGCACTTTAGCATCGTATACGCTGATGAACCGCAACCATGCCGTACTTGACTTTACCTACAACCGGCGCACCCACAATACCGCAGATGTAACGCCCTGCGAGGATGTCGACTGGAAGCCGTTCGGCACAGGACTCATCGAAGCAGCTCCCAACCGCTACGATCTAGCAACCTGGATATCCTCGCGAGCGATCCCCGCATTGCGCCCTCGCCTTCCGCAAGCCCTAAGAAATTCGGATGTAACAGACGCCCCCGATCTCATGCTTACCTCATGGGGGTTAAACCTCTCCGACCAATATTGGTTCAAACCCACAGACACCCAAGCCGACTGGCATGAGCTAAACTACTTCGAGAATGAATATGAGAAGGCTTTTGGCGAAGTCCTTCTCGACGGGGCGAAGCGCAAACAAGTGGGCGGGCACACTCCCGATACCGCCACCCCCGGCATGCTGGCAAAAGCATGGATGAACCTTGACGGTGTCAATTGCCTCGTAAAAGGTGGCTTCGGTAACGAGAACCGCGAACCCTACAACGAGCTGCTTGCCACAAAGCTGCTTGCGCGTTTACTCGATCAAAACGAATTCGTTGCCTACACACTCGTTGAACGTCATGGTCGTACATTTTCTGCCTGTCCCACTATGTCTACAGCAGCGACCGAATTCATCCCCGCCGCAGACGTATTAACCGCTTTTGGCATAACCGAGGGTCGCGATGTGTATCGGGACTACCTCAATGCTGGAAACGCACTGGGCATTGCCAACATGTCCGAACAAATAGACAAGATGATCTTAGCTGATCACATCATGGCAAACTTCGACCGCCACACCCATAACTTCGGCCTCATGCGCAACGTCGAATCGCGGGAAGAATACCGCGTTGCTCCCTTATTCGACAACGGCTCCGGGTTCTATAGCAGAGCGAGCATCCGCGAACTCGAAGCCCGCTCTTATGTCTGGGAGGCCCATCCTTTCCGACTTTACCCTTCCCAGCAATTGGAACTGGTGGGCAACCTGCAATGGTTCGACCCTGAATGTCTTGAAGGCTTCTTGGATGATATAGCAACGGTGCTGGGGCAAAATCCCAGCTTGAACGACCGTTTTATCGAACTCGTACAGCAACAGACCGCACAACGAATCACCCAAGTCGTCAATACCGCAACCGAGCGAAACGCCCTATTCGGCGGCTTCTAAAACCGGAATCGACACCTGCTTTGCGCTCGAAAAGCAGGCAACGTTCCCCCAGTCACCACATTCAGCTACTCCCACACCCTCCCCAGCCCAATGCTGCCCTGCGCTCGGGAGGGTGAGCGCGGGGCAGCGGGAAAGAGACCCGAGCCTTTCCCCCGCGCTCATGCGCCAAGGAAAACCCCGAGCAACCGGAAATGCCAGAAACCTACTTCGCCGCCAGCGCTTTGGCCATCATGCGAGCAAAGGTGACCGAGCGGCCGCAGCAGTTGCCGGTGGACATGTTCGGGTACGTGCCGGCATAGTACGAACCCGAGTCCACACCGGCCACGTACAGGCCCTCGATGGGCTCGTAGTTCTCGTTCAGGGCCTGGAACTGCTCGTTGATGGTGATGCCGTCGAGCGTGCACAGCATGTAGCCCGACGAGCGCACGCCGAAGAACGGGGCCTTGCGCACCGGCGAGAGACGAAACGCCTCTTTGCCGAAGTCGGGATCGGCCTGCGCGTCAAAATTCTCGTTTTGACGCTCGACCGTCTTCTTCAGCGTGTCGGCCGGGATGCCCAGGCCCTTCGCCAGCTCTTCGATCGTGTCGGCCTGCACAATGTATCCCTGGTCGAGCAAGCCCTGGTTGATACCCTGCACCACATCGAGCGTCATGTTCGTAGGCGCGCCGTTTTCGAACGGGTACACACGCGCGCAGCCGTGGATGTCGAACTGCTCCAGGTAGGTGGCGTAATCCGAGTCCCAGATGTCCACGACCGTGCGGTTCGGCTGGGTCAGCGCGGCGTTCAGCACGTAGTCGTAGGGCGCCGACTCGTTGATGAAGCGCTCTCCGTTCAGGTTCACCTTGAGCCACGGGTTCGAGCCCATCCAGAACAGCGACCCGGTGGTCTGCGATCCACCGAACTCGTCGGGCTTCACGGCAACGCGGTCGAACACCATGGCTGTATGGATCTCGTCCATTCGGGCACCCGCCCACAGACACGACTTGATGCCGTCGCCCACCGTGCCGTCAATGGCAATGGACAGCGAATACTTGTTCATAGTCTGGGGCTGCAACGCCTCAAGCATGTCCTCGTTACGCGCATAGCCGCCCGTGCACACGATGGTGCCCTTGCTGGCATTGATCTTGATGTAGCCGTCGGGACCCTTCGCAATAGCGCCCGTCACCTTGCCGTTCTCATGCACGAGCTTAACCAGCGGCGTGGTGAAGCGGAAGTCTACACCTTTCTCCTTGGCGTAGTCGCCCAGCACGATCTTGCCGTTCACAACACCTTCGATGCCCGCGAACTCGGCATCGGCTGGCCAGCTCGGAATGTGCCCCGTGGCCCAGTGCTTGTAGGCAGACGGCTTCGCATGGTTGGCGGCCTCAAAGAACAACTGGAAGCCGGCCTCCTCCAAACGATCCTGGTACCAGTCGACGGCCTCGCCGGAGTTCTGCGCCCAGATGTGGTACAGACGCGGGTTCACGTAGCCGTTGGCATAGCGCGTCAGGTCGTTGCAGATCTCGTTCTCGTCGATAACGCAGCCGGCTTCCTTCTGCAGGCGGCTGTTAAGCGAGCCCAGGTTGTCGCGTACGCCACCGCCGATGGCGGCCTTCTCTAAGCACACGACCTTCGCACCCTCTTCGGCCGCCGCACAGGCCGCGAACAGACCAGATGTGCCCGCACCGCACACGAGGATCTCGGTGTCCACGGTCTCGACGATCTTGTCCTCGGCAATCTCTGGTTCCGCACCCAGCCAGTCACTCGCGGCGGCGGCAGCGGCTTCCTCTTTGCTCGCGGGTTTGGCAGGCGCGCAGCCTACCAAACCGACACCGGCCAATGCTGCGGCAGTAGCGCCCAGCCCCAGAAACGAGCGGCGGCTGAGTCCTTTGCTTTCATTCGTCATAATGGTTCCCTTCCCTGGTTCCCTCCCCCGCATTCGCTCCCTTGCAAATGCTGCGCCCGCCTGATGCAAGCGCTGGGGTTCTGACGGCTTCCACCCTACGCCCGCCAGCAGCGGGAATCGTCACGTGACCCGGGTGAAGCCGCTCATACGACTTGGGTGATTTTGCCTTGCGGCACACGGGAGGGGCACGATTTGGCCTCTCTCAGGGCGACGCATCGAGGGCACCTGTTAAAATAAGCGGCGAATACCAATGCGATGCTTTTCCGGGGAGGGGATGTCGGCATCATGGCTACCGCCGTCTCTGCACGCGGAGAATCAGCAGCGGCACCTGCAACGGGATGGTCGCGCGCCCTTTGGTGCACCGTCGCCCTCATGGCCTCGTTCATCGAGTACTGGCTGCTGAACTACACAGCGTTCCCCCTTTTCGATTCGGTGTTTATCTGGACGCGCGAGGCGAGCGCCATCATGGGCGGGCTCACCCTCACCGCCATCGCTTTCTTGTCGTACTGGCGACCGCGCCTGTTCGGCAGCAAGCGGTTCTTCCGGGCAGCTGCCGCCGTCATGGTTGCTGGCGCACTGCTTGTACTTGCCGGCCTCGTCTTGCATCTGCCCGTCGTACTGGTGTGCGGAGCATCCTTGGTGACTATCGGAACCGGGCTGGCGAACATCGTCGT
>NZ_JAVWUP010000162.1:0-5647 GCF_036667095.1 Gordonibacter sp.
AAGGACGCGAAGCAGTGTAACCCGAACTTGCGTAGCGCGAAGTCGAACTATCTAGCAGGATGTTCCGTAGATGAGTCGCTTTTGCTTTTCCTCTGGCAGAAGCGGCTCGTTTTATGAGATGGCTCGCTGCATCACTCCGGCTGTCACGGTAATCATCACTATATTATCAGTGATAAATTACCGTGACGATTAGTAGTGACGATACTGATGACAACAGTTCAATTTATCGAATTGACGAAAAGCGTGATAGTAAGTTGCGTATTTGCTAGTGAGTCTAAAAATTCGACAACTATGAAATTGCAACGGTCAATGGTAGATAAAAATAAAGCAGACTCGCCGAGAGAGATCGAACTCAGCGAGTCTGCCTATCATGCGAATGGTGCCCGAGGCGAGAGTCGAACTCGCACGTCGTTAAACAACGGTTTTTGAGACCGCCGCGTCTGCCATTCCGCCACTCGGGCGCAAGAACAGAGTATACCGGATGCCTCGCCCTCCGTCGAGTAAAAAATGCTGGACGCCCAGGAGGCACATAGAGACGCGTAGTGGCATGCGAAAACCTGCGCATACGGGGCGACGGCCCGTCAACATATATATGAGGATCTGGCGCAGTGGTGCTGCATGCCGCATAATAGAAAGATCGTCGGTCTGCGGCAGGAGCGCTGCTGTACGGCCTCGTAACACGCTCGACCCGAGAGACGGGAGTCATTGTGGAACATGCTGAGCTGACTAAGAAGATCGACGCGTACCTCGAGGAAAACTGGGACGCGATGGTGGGCGACATAACCACGCTGGTGCGCATCCCCAGCTTCGAGGAGCTCGACAAGAAAGCTGAAGGCGCGCCCTTCGGCCCTGGACCAAAAGCTGCACTTACGGCTGCGCTCGACTTAGCCGATAGCATGGGTTTCACCACGCACGATGCCGAGGGTTATATCGGCTTTGCCGATTTCCCCGGCAAAAGCGAAACCCAGCTCGGCATCATCGGCCATATGGATGTAGTCCCGGCCGGCCCTGGCTGGACCTATCAGCCCTACGAAGTCACGCGCAAGGATGGCTACCTCATGGGTCGCGGCACGCTCGACGACAAGGGTCCCAGCGTCATGGCGCTGCACGCCATGAAGTTCTGGAAGGATCAGGGCGTCGAATTCCCCTACACCATCCGCTTCCTGTTCGGTGCGAACGAGGAGTCGGGTATGGCGGACGTGGCGTATTACCACGAGCATTACGAAGACCCGGCTTTCCTGTTTACGCCCGATGCGGAATTCCCCGTGTGCTACGGCGAGAAGGGCGGCTTCGACGGTACCATCACGAGCAAGCCCATCGAGGAATGCGCGCGGGTTATCGTGGAGTTCGAAGGCGGCGCGGCCACGAACGCGGTGCCGGGTATCGCGCATGCCGTCGTGAAGGCCGAAGCAAAGGAGCTGCCGAACACCGACCGTATCACCGTAACCGAAGCGGGGCCCGGTCTGGCGCGTCTTGAAGCTGCGGGCAAGGGCGCGCATGCCTCTACGCCGGACGAGGGCATTAACGCCATCGGGCTTTTGGTGGACTACTTGCTGGAGCAAGGCCTATGCGGCACCGATGAGCGGGCTTTCCTGGAGCTGGATCAAAAGCTGCTGAACCACACGGATGGCGGCGGCGTGGGCATCAAGACCGAGGACGAGTATTTCGGGCCCCTCACGGTTATCGGCGGTACCATCGCGCTCAAGGACAACTGCTTCGTGCAGACACTGGACAGCCGCTTCCCCACGTCCATCACGGGCGACGACATCATGGAGCGCGTGGGCAGCCTGGTGGGTGAGGTCGGCGGCACGTTCGAGAACACGCTGCTGATGGTCCCGTTCCTGGTGAAGCCGGACTCCCCGGTAATCCAGGCGCTGCTGAACGCGTACAACGAGGCTACCGGCGAGGATGCCAAGCCGTTCACGATGGGCGGCGGCACATACGCTCGCGAGTTCAAGAGCGGTGCGAGTTTCGGCCCCGAGAAGCCGTGGGTGAAGAACCCCGAGTGGGTAGGCATGATGCACGGCCCCGACGAGGGTGTGAGCGAGGACCTGCTGAAGCAGTCGTTCAAGATATACGCGCTTACGTTGGACAAGCTGATGCAGCTTGATTTGAAGTAGGAAGCAACGCCTCAGTATGCGCCCCGGCCCTTCCCTTGAGGTCCGGGGCGATTTTTTTCGAAAGGAGCATCGCTATGGTTGACACCGTACCCGATATACCCACGCTGGGCATTGCCGATGCCGAGGGACTTGAGCAAGTTGCAGATGGCCGCATCATGTTGGAGGGCTTGCCGAACACCCGCGATATTGGCGGCATCGAAGGTGCCCATGGTCGCTTCGTCAAGCATGCTCGCCTGCTGCGATCTGGCGCGCTGGCCGGTGCGACCGAACGCGACTTGGAAGTGCTTGCCGACGACTACGATCTGCGCACGGTTGTTGATCTGCGTACCGAGGATGAGCGTCGAGAGAAGCCTGATCCCGAGGATGCACTTGTGGACGTGCGTTTTGACCATGTTCCTGTGCTGAACACTGAAACACTGGGCATTACGCATGGAGGAGGCCTGCGCGACGCCTTGAAGATACTGCGCCAAGTGCAAGACGATCCGGCAAAGATCATGATGGAGATCTATCCCCGCATACTGCTGGACGAAGCGAGCCAACGGGGTTTCGCAACCTTTTTTGAGGATGTGCTGGCTACTGAGGAAGGCTCGGTGTTGTGGCACTGCACTATCGGAAAAGATCGTGCAGGTTTGGCTACGGTGCTGTTGCTGCAGGTGCTGGGTGCCTCGCCAAAGGCCATTATGAAAGACTATCAGGCCACGAACCGCTATGTTGCTTCGCGTACGCAGGAGATCATGGATGCGCTTGCCTCTTACCACCTAGCTGGCAAGTTGGACGATAGCATCCAGGTGATCAACTCTGCGGACCCACGCTTCCTAGGTGCTGCGCTCGATGCGGTCGACCGCGAGTTCGGCAGCTTGGATGCCTATGTCGAGAAAGCTCTAGGCGTCACTGCCGACAAGCGTGCGGCGCTGCAAGCACGCTATCTTACCGATGATCCGAGCGCTTAGGACGGCTTCCAGGCGACCGCTCTTTTCCGCTCGCGATTCCATCGAGCGTCCGAACGTATTAATGCTTTGGCATACGCCTTGGGGGCCTTGGGGGCCGAGAGAACTTGTGGAATTCATTTATTCGCGCTTTTTCGTTCTTTCGGCTCCCCATGATCTATAATAGCTATGAGCGAAGCTTGCATTATGGGGTTTGGAAGCGAGGAGGTTCACGTGTTAAAAGCCATGATCGTCGATGACGAGGCTCCTGCGCGTTCTGAACTAAAGTTCCTGTTGGACGAGCTGGGTCAGACCGAGGTTGCCGCCGAGGCTGCCAGCGTGCGCGAGGCTATCGAGAAGCTGAAGGATTACCCTTGCGACGTTATGTTCCTTGATGTGAACATGCCTGAAGCTACGGGGCTGCAGCTTGCCGAGGCCCTGCAGCATCTGAAATTTCCGCCGTCGATTGTTTTCGTGACGGCCTACAGCGAGTTTGCACTCGAGGCGTTCAAAGTAAGCGCCATCGATTATCTGGTGAAACCGGTTGAGACCGAGCGGCTCTCGCAAGCCATCTCGCGCGTGCGCGAGCATGTTTCGCTGCATGTTGCGGCGCAGAAATCTGAGCGCATTCCCGTTGAAAAGGGTGGGAAGAAGATACTCATCGGCATAGACAAGATCCGCTTCGTCATGGCTCGCGATGACTATGCATACCTGCAGACCGATACGGATCGCTATTTCTCCACCGTCAGCCTAGCCCAGTTGGAGAAGCGTTTGGACGGCCATGGGTTCTTCCGCGTGCATCGCGGTTATTTGGTGAACCTGTCTATGGTGGAAGAGATCGAGTCGGTGTCGGGCGGTACGTTGTTGCTTACCTTGAACTGCAGCGACGAGAAGATACCGGTTTCCCGCCGCCGCGTTTCCGCATTGAAGAAGGCGTTGGGGCTGTAGTCTCGTGTTAGGCTGAGGCCTCTGATCTGAAAAGTGCTTCAAGCAAAAGCGCTGGCGACCAATTTGGTTGCCAGCGCTTTTGCTTTATAGGGAGGGGTAGTGCAACGTGGAAATCTCTCGCGAGGCCTCGGAAATCAAAAGCCCTCGAAAAACTCTTCGAGGGATATATCGAATCCCTTCACGATTCTTTCAAGGGTGTCGAACCCGAAATTGCGGTTCCCCTTTTCGATGTCTGCAAGGTAGCTTCGGTTAAGCCCGATCATAAGCGCGAACTTTTCTTGCGTGAGTCCATTTCTCAAGCGCAGCTCTTTGATTCGTGCTCCGACTTTGTTTCTGCTTCTTGTCTTCGTCATGCGCTAAGCCTAGCGTCAGCCATGCAATATTATGTATGCGATCAGAAACAAATTGCTATTAAACAGGTCATATATAGGCCCTAGCATGCGCGAGAAGGCAGTGGCATGACAGTTTCATGTAGAGGAAAAGGTTGGTCGATTGACTATCGGAAGCGAAAAGAAAAAGACGCAAGGCGAGGAAAACGCGGATGCTCCTTGCCGTACCAGGCGCTGTGCGCGGTATGCTTTTGCCCATGAAAAACGAATCGCCCCAAAATTTGGGACGATTCGTTTTTCATGGGTTCTTGTTCGGAGGGGGGCAGGTTTCATCCCCTCCCCCTTTTTCTCATGAAAAGAGGCTGGCACCCGGGCTGTTGTCCTTGCTGCGCTGACGTAAGCGAAACTTTAGCTGAGGGGTGCTAGAACCTAGTACTCGCTAAACGATGCTTTGGGGGCCAGGCAGATGGGGCAGGCGATGAAGTTTTCGCCCTTATGGATATAGCCGCAGATGGGACACAGGTAATACTTGTCATCGGTGGGGGTGTCGATGGTGTTGTACGCATCTAGGTAGCGCTCGGCATGGTAGGCTTCGGCCAACTTGGCGCGGGTGAACACCTGGACAGCCTCATTGTTGTTCTCTTGCTGGGCCACTTTGATGAATGCGGGATACATATCTGAGGTTTCGTAGATCTCGCCGTTGGCGCCCGCAATAAGGCTCAGGTCGACGGTGTGCGAGGGAACTTGGGGAGGTTCGGGAGCCTTGTAGCTAGGTTCCAGCTTTTGCGCCAGCTTGGTTTCCAGCTCGATATGTATCTTCTCGGCATCCGACGTGCAGTGGAACAAGCGCGCGATGTGGGCGAACCCTTCTTTTTCAGCTGCCGCCGCCCAAGCGGCATACTTCGTGGTAGCTCCGGTTTCGCCGGTAATGGCGGACTTCAAGTTGTCCAGTGTCGTGCCCACGGTCGTCTTGCTGTCCTCGACAATTGCGAAGTTGCTTGCCGTGGCGGCGTCAGGCATGGTTTTCGGGTCGAGCATCTTGGCTGCGGGTGCCGAATCGGCAGATGCGTCGGTCTTCGTTTCCGTTTTGGCAGCAGGTTTCTCCTGTGACGAACAGCCTGCTAGCACGCCGAGCGTCGAAATGGCAGCAGCGCCAACGACGGCGCTTCTCATGAAGTTGCGTCTTGAAATGTCAGGCATGGAACCCCTCCTCTTCTGGCGATGCGCATGAAGCGTTTCACCCTAAGTGCGAGCTTTTCCCTCGATGATTGCTCGCGTAATATTTGATACAATATACTAATAAAGAATAAAAATCAATAACAAT
>NZ_JAVWUP010000163.1:0-5631 GCF_036667095.1 Gordonibacter sp.
CGTGAGTTCTTCAAGGCTTCTGACCCTCTCGCCATGCAACGTATCCAATCTCTTCAACTTGGAAACCGCAACCTCTGCAAGCTTTCCCTTTATGGTCTTGAGGTCGACAGCCTTCAAAGCCTCCATCCTTTGCCCGTCGGCAGCATATTCGGCGTAATCCTTGGGGAGATGGGCAAAGCACCCGTAGAATTCCAGGAAGGACTGAATTTGCTTGCTTTCTTTCACAACGCATCTTTTCAAATACTCTTTGATACAGTTTTCCAGGGTTTTATCATTTGTTAGCACGACATCATCGAGCTGTTTAAAGCCTATGGAGTGAAAGGTCTTGCAGCTTACGTTTTTTATCCCGGCTCGTTCTATCCGTTCGGTTAGTTCATGTACGGATTTTCTCGTAAAGGACGTCACAAGGATTCTTTCCGGATCGATGCCCCGGCGATCCACAAGATATTTGATCTTGCCGACAACGGTGAGGGTCTTACCACTTCCAGCACCGGCGATTATGAGATTACTGTATTCGTCTGTAAATATAGCAAGCCTCTGCTGGTCATCGAGGCTCTTGCCGTCAACGCTGCTTAGTAGAGAATCGCAAATCTTGGCTTCACACTGGACGTAGGCAGAATTCCTGTTCTTCCGGGTCAAATCAATTACATGTGCATCAAGGAAGGATTTGAGAGTTTTCGAATACTGATGAGACATCCTGAACCAGAAAGGAACTCGGAGCACTTCAGCTTGCAGTTCTTCTGTTTCGGATGCAATCGCGTCCCAATCCCGTTTCATTAGATAGCCGGAGTCGAAATCCAGAAGACGCGTTTTTCTCTCATGCAAGTTACGTATCTTAGTCAGCAGATAGTCAAGCTTATCTTTATATTTACCAGCGCCAGCTTTGCCGCTCCGGCTTAGTAAAATAGCGGTTACTAAGCACACAATACCCAGCACGGCAATCAAGATGAAAATGAGGAAGGAAGACAACTCCATTTGGAAGCCTTTCTGTGTCTTCGGTATTTGTGGGGGCATTCCGTCAACTTGGATGCCAAACCAGGTGGTTTCAATTGTAGTATAGAGCTGCAAGCTGTTCCACTCATATTCAGGAAGCTCTGTACATTAATTAACGACTAGTCTCCAAATGGAAAAGAGCAGATGAGGCTCAGTATTTGACTGCGAAGCATATTCCGTTGATGGATAATGCGTAGTCTTTTGGTCGCGCAAGTGTGCCGAGTATGCTCGACGTAAGCGTCAAAAGCAGCGTGTAGTTGTGGGCTTGAGAAAACTCTCGGAGTTTTCTCAAGCAGGGCCGGAATGCTCCGAGAGTCTTCTCTGCTTCGTCGGAGAGAGAGTTGTGGAATCGGTGTCTAAGATGGAATCATCAGCCATCATTCGATGTATTTGCGGGGATTAAGTCCGTTCATCTTGGTCGTGGTCACCACCGAGTAGATTCCCTCAGGGGCCGCACCACCGCGTGGCGTGTCGCTAAAAGGAAGTTTTTGCGGCCGATCACAAAGGGCTTGATGGCCCTTTCTGTCAAGTTGTTCAAAAATTCCAAACGTCCGTCATCGAGTACATTTGTGACCTAAGGCCAATACTCTATAGTAGATGTAAGGGCAGCATAAAGCGCCATGCCAGGTACTGCTTCGAGTTTACGCGCTTGTGCCCAGATGGAGAACTCTTCCATGATACTTTATACTATAGGTGAAGATAAGCAGGAGTATTTGCAGATGCGGAAAGCATAAATGACACGGCTATCAGTGAAATTATAATGCTTGCAGCAGCTGTGTATTTGAGCGTAATTATAATTGAGGCGCAGGGCATGAAAAGAGTTAAACATTATGGTTGGATTGGATTCACACAATAGATTAATATCAACGTTCATTCTTACGCTTAGCGAAATACCAGGTGTAGGTTTAAGGACGATACAGAAGGTGCTTGAGAACAATAGGGGACGGATTGAGAGTGAAGCCATTCTGGATGAGGGGTTTGCCTTATCCCTTGGGGATAAGGCAATTAATAAGAACATATTAAAGGGGAATTCATTTTGGTGGAATTACGAAACAAGAGCAGATGATATATTGGAACGAGCTCAGAGCGCGGGCATAAGCGTGTTGCACCCTTATATGAGTGCCTATCCAAAAAGGCTGTTATTCAATAAGAGATTCCCGCCCATTCTGTTCTGTAGAGGCAATATTGATATATTGAATGAAGAGAAGATTGTAGCCATTATTGGGACGCGCGAGCCAACTGAGTTCGGATGCAGAATGGGGCAAAGACTCGCTGAAATACTGGTCAACGAGGGCTATGTAATTGTTAGCGGACTAGCGCTAGGATGTGACACGATTGGACACGAGGGCGCACTTACTGCCGGAGGAAAAACCATTGCAGTTTTACCAACACCGATAGATGCCACGGTTTATCCGGAGAAAAACCAGCCACTTTCTGAATGTATTTTAAAGAATGACGGGCTCCTCATTTCTGAGTATCCTCCTGGTGTTGAGTTACGTGGCAAGCAGCTAGTAAATAACCTCGTTGCGCGTGATGAATGGCAACCTGGTTTGTCTGATGGATTAGTTGTTATTGAGACTAGTGCAACTGGTGGGTCAAACCATGCCTTGCGATATGCCTTGAGTACCGATACGCCTATTGCGGTTTTTGATTACAGTCACAAAGACAATATAGACTTCTATAGAGATGAACGTTTTGGCGGGAATGTTGAATATATTAAGAATTGCCAAAGCGGTAATATTACACCAATTTTCGAGGCATCAACTATTGAGGTCTTCAAAAAAAAGATGGAGGAATATAGAGCCGTCATTCACGGTTCTCCTTGGGAAAAACCCATTACCACAAAATGCGGTGGACAGCAGATGGTCTTCTTCGATTTATTAGTATAGTTAGCAGGTGTTTGACGATATGTATGAAAACATGATAAACGACTATAGAATTTGCTTTGAAGGTCTTCCTGATCCTGTGTTTTATAAAAGCTTCTATCCTCCGGGCGGCTGCGGCAGTGCAAAATGGCTGTGGGATTTTTTTAACTATGCACAAGGACTAAAGCTTGATAAAGATAAGGAAGGTCATAAGTTTGAAGAATATCATCGGCTCTACATTGATGATATACGCGACTTATTGAACGCCGTCATGCGCGACAATGAGCACTCAAAGCGCGGTGTTGTCGTGATTCCATCGAGTAAGAAGGATGCTGTAAACAGAGTTACCGAGATTGTTAGGGAGGTGCTAGCTCGTAATCCTTCACCTTATAAAGACTTGACTCGGGTAGTTGTTCGGACGGAGGATAAACCTACAGCCCATAGTGGGGGAAAACGCTCAATTCGAGGCAATGTCGATACACTCAAAGTCTTAAGTCCACAGGAGGTTAAAGGGCTAAAAGTAGTAGTTGTCATCGACGATATACTAACTTCCGGGAGTTCATTTAGGGGCATGAACCAAGTATTGCGTGATGCGGGATTTGAAGGGTTGCTGGTAAATTTTGCATTTGCTCGAACACTTCCCAGTGAAGCTATTGGAATTTATGTAAATCATGAATCCGGGTTTATGCTTAAAGGTTTTCCACGAATGAAAAATTTGGAGCGAAATCCGCCATCAAAAAATATTCCTGTAGAACATGGCTGCCAAATAGTCTTTAATGATGGGTCGTGCAAGACATACCAAAGTGACTACGAGATTCTTAAGAAAGCAGGTTATATAAAGTGCCAAACGGAAAGCGGTGCCTACAGGGCAGTTTTTGACCCCGCTATAACATTGAGGTTTTCCGATGGTTCAGTTTTCGATTTCTCAAATATTGGCACAGTTGCAAAACACTTAAAAAACGTGACATATAGACCTCCCATTGATGGAATCATATTCGATCTCGATCAGACATTGCTTGAAGACACCATTAGGGATATTGCATACGAAGAAAATCCTTATAATGCCTCGCCTTTTCCATATAAACCCTATGATGGCGTTCGAGAATTGATGAAGCTACATATACCATTTGCGGTAGTCAGTAACAGACCTGAAAGTAATCTCATTAACATAATTCAGGAACGCGTTGTTGAAGAGGCATTGTATCCAGATTGGCATGAAGGATCTGATGCCGCCGATGCTGGAATAAGCAAATGGAACACCATTTGTCATGGACACCACAATCTAGATCAAAAAAAAGTGTTCATTCCTGCTTATAAACTTCCGGAAAATGTATTCTCGTTTCCTTCTGAAACGATTGATGGATATAAGTGTTGTTTCTACAAACCTTGTACGAGAGGCATTGATCAAGCAAAAAACTGGCTAATCGATCAATTCCCGGGGTTAGAAAAGGACTCGCGAATCATTGGTCTTGGAAACACGCATGAAGATATCATTTCCTACAACACGGCTGGTATAGAAAGTTGCTTGGCTCTATGGGGGGTGCCGGAATACTTAAAAACATATGCCCTAGATAATTGGGGTGCAGATTATGTACTCTATAACCTAAAAGAGTTTATTGATTGGTGTCGTAATGGTGGAGTTTAAGGTTGCGGGTTCTTGGCTCAAATTGGGGCATTGCATAATGGAGCGGATAATTATAGCTTTTGCGTTCAACAATCAACGCGTCTCGTATTGCACCCGATGATGCAGTCGTCGATGTCAATCCGTATCTATTTGGTGGCGTTAAAGAGCATAAGTCTCTAACATGCAGGAAAGGAGCCTCCGAGAGATTTCTTTCCAGACGCGGATTCGTAATCGCTTGCGCCCGAAGGGGTGCTTTTTGTTGCCCGCCGGCCGCCTACCTTAGCGTGCTTCCCTAAAGAAAAGTTCATTATCCTTTCTTTGCGAGCACGCTTTTTTCATCTTTTTCCCGGCGGCAAAAAGCATCATTGCGTTGATTTTGCGGGCGTCTGCGGGGCAAAGGGCAACGCAGCGCATGCAGGTGATGCAGCGTTCGGCGTCGGTTGTGTTGGGGTGGTCTGCCGCAATGGCCTGTGTGGGGCAGCTTGCCGCGCACGTGCCGCATAGGGTGCAGCTGTCGCCGGCGCGTGGGGTGAAGGGCAGGCCGGTGTAGGGGGTGTAGGGTCGCGTTCCCCCAACTTCCACTTCTGGCAAAGGTGTGCCCTGTTCAAGGGCATCTTTAATGCGCTGCGCCCAGGTTTGCAGCTCTTTTTTATCGGCTGCATCGGGTCTGCCTGTGCCGAATTGATGCATGATGGAGTGTTCCGTTGCCGCGGCAATTGCGGCAACGATGTGAAAGCCCTTGCGCGAAAGGGTGTCTTTCAGTTCAAGCAAGGTGTCGTCGTAGGCGCGGTTGCCGAAAGTTGCCACCAGCACCGTGGGTGTCGCCGAAGCTTTCATGTGCGCAAGATGTTCGAGGGCGCAGGTGGGCACGCGGCCGCCGAAAGCGGGTACCCCCACAAGGCACAGTTCGTCTGAAGCGAAGGTGTACTCGGCATACTCTTTGTGTGGGTCGGAAATGTCGATGTCGCGCACTTCGCCCTCCCAGGCATCCGAAATAAGTTCAATGACTTTTTGAGTACTGTTTGTGGGGCTGAAATAAAGGCGATTAATTTTCATGGAGCAGACCTCCTGGCTCGTATTATTTTGATGGAATACAGTATAGGACTGGCGTCAGTGGTCGCGGTGGCTGGCTGTTTTAATTTCAAGACC
>NZ_JAVWUP010000164.1:0-5617 GCF_036667095.1 Gordonibacter sp.
AAGACTTTACGTGGTTTCGTGACGAAACGGTTACGGCGTGCCTTTCTTGGTCTTCGCTTGCCCTACCATAGTTGCCGAACCGTAAATTGAGGAGCTTACCCGATGCCCGCGCGTCGGTGGCGGAGGAGGAACCTTGGCATCCCTATTCGTCGTAGAAGACGACGCGCCGTTGCGCGAGGAGCTCATGCGGCTGTTGGAGCTGCAGGGCCATACCGCATGCACCAGCACGGCCTTCGACCGCATCGCAGACGAGGTGCGGGCTGCAAATCCCGACTGCGTTATCTTGGATCTCAAGCTGCCGGGAGACGGAGGGCATGCCGTCTGCCGCGACCTGCGCCGCTCAAGCGATGTTCCCATTATTATGCTGACCTCGTCTGATAGTGAATTCGACGAGGTTATGAGCATGAATCTGGGGGCAGACGACTACGTGACGAAGCCGTACAATCCCGCTGTTTTGCTCGCGCGCATCCAGTCGGTGCTGCGTCGCTCCGCACGCTCCGAGCCGGTTTCCCGCCTGTCCCATAAAGGCGTGGTTCTGGATGTGTCGAAGGGCCTGGTGGAGCATGGCGGCCGCTCGGTAGAACTGACGCGCAACGAGCTGCGTATCCTGCATCTGCTCATGGAGAACAAGGGGGCTATCGTCGCCCGCCAGGAGCTCATGGTGGAGCTCTGGCAGTCCGACGCCTTCATCGACGACAACACGCTCACGGTGAACATCAACCGCCTGCGCAAGAGCTTGGCCTCTATCGGTGTGCCGGACGATTTTCTGGTCACGCGCCGAGGCCAGGGGTACCTCGTCTGATGAGCCTGTCGACCTATCTGCGCGATCGTTTTGCGGCCGTGTTCATCGGTATCCTCTGCTGCGTTGCCGTGGGCGGTATGCTTGCTGTTCTGGGGGTGGGCAGGGATGCGGCCGTGCTCATACCATGTTTTATCGCGTCCTGTGGTGCGGTTGCCTTAGGCGTCGGATATGTGCGCCGCCACCGCTTCTACCGCGAGCTTTCGCATCTCGTGGACGATCTCGACCGGACGTACTTCGCCTCGGAACTTTTGGAAACACCCGAATTTCTTGAGGGGAAACTTGCGCATGAGGCTCTTGAGGCCGTAGGCAAGGCTGCTGCCGACGACGTGGCGCAACACCGGCAGCAGGCCGAGGCGTATCGCGAGTACATCGAGCTGTGGATTCACGAGATAAAGACGCCTATAGCTGCTGCTCGCCTCATGATGGCCGATCTGCGCGGCCCTGAGGCTGCCAAGCTCAAAGGCGAGATCGACCGCATCGAATCTTCCATCGAACAGGCGCTTTTCTATGCGCGATCGACCTCGCTTGCGCACGATTACGCTATCCGCGAGGTCGCCTTGGCCGAAGCGGTGCGCACGGCCTGCAGGAAGAACGCGCGTTATCTCATAGAGCGCGGCGTCACGCCCGCCATAGAGGTAGCGGAAGACGTTGTGGTATTCGCCGACTCTTCATGGCTCGCTTTCATCTTGGGGCAGATCCTCGTCAACGCTGCGAAGTACGGAGCAGCCAACGTGCGCTTCGTGACTTGTGCGGAAGAGGCGGCCGCAAGCCCCGCTCGCACGGTCCTCGAAGTAGCCGACGACGGTTTGGGCATTCCTGCTGCCGATGTTCCGCGCGTGTTCGACCGCGGCTTCACCGGCCAGAACGGCCGCGCGCAGGGCTCGGCCACCGGCATGGGCCTCTACCTTGTGGCCACGCTCTGCGAGAAGATGGGCCTCGGCGTGGCTCTTGCTTCGGAAGAGGGGTTGGGCACCCGGGTCATGCTGTCGTTCCCCCACGATCGCCGTCGCCTCGACATGCAGAGATGACCTTTCTGCGTTCTGCCGGCCCGCGCAAGCAGCCATGCCGGGCCTGGCAACGGGCGGCACAACGAGGCGACAGGGGAGCGTCCGTGCGACGCACGTCGTCCCTGCGATCCGCGTCATTCTTTCATAATCGTAAGGTTGTCGTAAGTTGCTTCGATGGCGCCCGTGCGCACAGGCTCGTAGTATGGCGGCAGACCTCAAAAAAAGGAGATTGCCATGACCGAAGTATACGCAACGCCTACGGCCTCCGCGTCCCCCGCGCATGCGGGTGCGCGCCCCATCCTGTCGGTACGCCAGATAGAGAAGGTGTACGGCAACAAAGATTCCGTGACCAAAGCGCTCGCCGATGTGAGTTTCGACGTCCAGCCCGGCGAGTTCGTGGGCCTTATGGGTCCGTCGGGCTCGGGCAAGACCACGCTGCTCAACTGCGTGGCCACCATCGACACGGTAACGAGCGGGCATATCCTCGTGGACGGCTGCGATATCACGGGCCTACGCTCACGCGCGCTTGCGAAGTTCCGTCGCGACGACTTGGGCTTCATCTTCCAGGATTCGAATCTGCTCGACACGCTTACCGGATTCGAGAACATAGCCCTTGCGCTTACGGTGAAGGGGGAGCCGACGAACCAGGTGAAGCCCAAGGTCGAGGCCATTGCGCGCACGCTCGGCGTGTCCGAAGTGCTGGGGAAGTACCCCTACCAGATGTCGGGCGGCCAGAAGCAGCGCATCGCCGCCGCGCGCGCCATCGTGGCCGACCCGAAGCTGGTGTTAGCCGACGAGCCCACGGGCGCGCTCGATTCGCGCTCGGCTACCGTCATGCTCGAAACGCTTTCGATGATGAATGCCTCGTTGGGTGCGACTATCATGATGGTGACCCACGATTCTTACGCCGCGTCGTTTGCCAGCCGCATCCTGTTCATCAAAGACGGTGCCCTGTTCAACGAGATCCGCCGCGGCGATACCTCGCGCAAGGACTTCTTCAGCCGCATCATGGAAGTCGTCACGTTTTTGGGCGGTGACGTGGCCGATGCTTGCTAAACTTGCCTTTCGCAACATCCGGCGTTCGGTCAAGGATTACGGCGTATACTTCGTCACGATCGTGTTCGGCGTCGCGGTATTCTATGCGTTCAACTCGGTGACCAGCCAATCCATCCTGTTCGACCTCGAGGGCTCCGCCTCGGCGAGCGTGTTTCAGCTGACGGGGCAGTTTTTGGGGATGTTCAGCCTGCTCATTGCCTGCGTGATGGGTTTTCTGGTGCTGTACGCGAACGGGTTCCTTATCCGGCGGCGGAAAAAGGAGTTCGGCACCTACCTCATGCTGGGCATGAAGCCCGGCAGCGTGTCGGCTATCGTGTTGTTGGAGACGGTGACGGTGGGGCTCGTGTCGCTCGTCGTGGGCCTGTGCTTGGGCTTCGCGCTGTCGCAAGGTCTGTCCTTTTTGACGGCCGGGCTGTTCGATATCCAGATGACCCAGTACCGCTTCTTGTTCTCGAGCGACGCGTTTCTGATGACGCTCGGCTGCTTCGTGCTTATCTTTGTGGTGGCGGCGTTGTTCAACACGCTGTCCATCCGACGCTACAAGCTTATCGACCTGCTGTCTGCCCGTGCCAAGAATGCGCGCTTTCGCGTGCGCAACCCGTGGGTGAGCCTCGTTGCGTTCGTTGTGGCCGTGGGCGTGATCGTAGGGGCGTATGTCACGCTTACCGACGGCAGCATGCTCTATTTCAACGAAGATTTCTGGCGAGCTACGGTGCTCATGGTTGTCGGCACCTTCCTGTTCTTCTGGTCGCTTGCGGGCTTCGCGCTCGCGGTGGTCGAGCGTACGCGCAGCGTCTACTTCAAGGGCTTGGCCATGTTCACCATGCGCCAGATCGCCAGCAAGGTGAACATGGCGTTCATGTCGCTGTCGGTCGTGTGCATCATGCTGTTCTTCTCGCTCACCGTGTTCTCCACCGGCATGGGATTGGCGCGCGTATTCAGCGGCAATGTCGAAGACGGCACGCTCTACGACGCCACGCTTGGCGCGAACGTGTACTTGAACGAGGGCGGCATCCACGACCCCGAGACGCTCGCTGGTATGAGCTCGGAGGACCAGGCGTACCAGGAAGTCGCCGACGCAAAGGCCGCCGCCGTGACCGCCGACGCCGAGGCTTACGACTGGGACATCGCCGCGAAGCTGGCAGCATCGACGCCTCTGTGGGACGAGCTGGTGGACCGCGCGTTGCAGATCGACTTCTACCAGGGCTCCGAAGCGTCTTACGGCGAGTTCATGGAGCGCTACAGCATCACGACAGGCAATGAAAAACAAGACGAGCTCATCGCCAAGCAGGGATTCGTGTTCGTGGGCGTCTCCCCGTTCAACGCGATGGCCGAGCTTACGGGTAGGCCGACGGTGGATGTTGGCGAGAACGGCTATGCGGTGAACAATGTGCTCGACGCCACCTCGGCGCTTTCGGATGCCCTCGCGCGCGTCGGCGAGGTCGTCGAGGTGGCCGGACATGAGCTGACGTCGACGGGCAAGGTGATGACGCAGCCGCTCGAGACGACTTCCTTTATAGCGAACGGTGCCGAGCTCATCGTGCCCGATGCGGTGATCGCAGACCTGCGCGCTCAAGGCGGCGTACCTGATACGAGTCGTTTGAACATCAGGTACAAGACCGACCGCGCCCGGGGCGACAAGCTGCTTGAGCAGGCGCTTGCCGAGGCGCTGTCCACTGACGAGCAGTCCACGGCTGCCGGGTTCGGCTTCAAGCCAACGCCCTGGCCGGTGACCACGTCCTTCACGGCCGACAAGGTCATCGTCCAAGCAAGCGGCATGAACATGATGATCTCGTATTTGGCGCTCTACATCGGATTCGTGTTCCTTATTGCCACGGCAGCTGTCCTGGCCATCCAGCAACTGTCCGAAACGAGCGACTCGCTGTCGCGCTACCGGGTGCTCGCCGAGATAGGCTGCGACCGTCGCATGATCCTGCGCTCGCTGCGCACCCAGGTGCTCGTGTACTTCCTCGTGCCGCTGGTGCTGGCGGTGTGCCATACGGTGCGTGCCGTGAGCGTTATCAGCGGCGCGATACTCGCACAGCTGGGAGTGTCGGTGATCGAGCCCGCTCTTATGACGGCCGTGCTCGCGGGCCTCGTATACGGCGCGTACCTACTGGTCGCGTACTTCGCCAGCAGGGGCATCATCCGTACTGCGTTGGGGAAGAAGCTCATAGGCTAGGAGGCCGCCCCGTTCACCGGCTGTGCTTTTATCTGATACGCCGGCTCGTGGCGAGGGAAAATCCCTCTCGTCGTGAGCCGGCAATTCTGCTACTATGTTTGCCATGGGTGACTCTCCGAAAACAGCAAAGCGCCGAGCGCGCGAAAAGCGCACCATCTCCCAGATGGTCGTGCTCTACTGCGCCGGCAACCACGAAGCTGCCACGCGCACCGAGACCGCGCATTGCGGCGAAGCGATCTGCCCTGCCTGCCTCGCTATCGACGCGAACGCGGTGCTGCGCACCGAGCGCTGCCGCAAGATGGACGAGAAGACCTCATGCGAGCAGTGCGGCAACCACTGCTACAAACCCGAAGACCGCGAGCGTATCCGTGCCGTCATGCGCTACGCCGGCCCGCGCATGATGGGCAGGCATCCCGTGGCCGCCCTGCGCCACCTGATGGGCATATAACTCGGTCCTCACGTCTATCTTTTCGCTTTCGCCTGCGGTGTATACGGGGCGGTTTGGGGTGCAGTGCCCGAACCGGGCGGCGAGGGCTTCGATGCGATCGTGTTCAGCACTCGCTCGCTATT
>NZ_JAVWUP010000165.1:0-5598 GCF_036667095.1 Gordonibacter sp.
CTGCTTTTGCTATGGGGGTTTGTAACTATTTAATTGAAAACAATATGATTGATAAAGCATTTTTAAAAAAGAGCAGTACGGCACCGTGCTTGGTTAGAAAAAAAGACGGTCATATTTTAAGAAAAAGTGACTATGGGTATAAGCCTTTGCCAGGGAGCACAACGAGCATCATGTCTGATGATTTTGCTTATGTGTGGGATGGCGCCCAGGGGAAGGCTGTACCGACCGTTGAATCCGTTGACCCAGTTCTCACGGGATCGTTCCTTATTGACAATGTTGAATATACGACAACCCTCGAGTTGCTTATCGAGCGGGTTTCGGAGTGGACGCTTGAGCATACGGCCGAAGTATGTGATACAGATCAGTCAAATATTATTCTTGTCGCCGAAGCGTTGGCAAACGGGCCTACTTCGGTAATGATGGGGAATGGAGCGGGCCACTACACCAACAGCCACACGTATTTCACTGCTTCTTTGGCTGCTGCTATATTGACGGGCAATTTCTACAAACCTGGTGCTGGGTGGGCAAATGCTGGTGTTTCGTCGGATATTCTCTATTATGCTGATGCGTCATGGGGTGAACCGCCTAATTCAGTAGCGGGGCCGTCCTACTCTTCCCTCGATTTCGCTGACATTATGAAAAGTGGGGAGTATATGGGCAAACCTGCCGTAATTAAGGGCTTGATTACTTATGCGGGCAATCCCGTTGGCAATGTCCCCGATCGAAAAGCATTTTTGGAGGCACTCGAGAAGATAGAGTTATTTGTTTCAGTCGAGATGTCTATGACAGATACCGCAGAATATGCCGATATTATACTTCCGTGCTGCCATTGGTTTGAGATGGAAGATGTCGGCGGGATGCAATATGTTCCTTATGCAAACTTAGGAGAAAAGGCCATTGAACCTACTTTTGAACATAAGAGCGATTTTGACATTGTCAAGCTTTTAGCCCACGCATTGGGCTATGGCGATGCTTTCAAGGAAACGGCTGAAGAGGTAGTAAAAATCTGCGTAGACAAAGGGATGATGCCCGATATTAAGGGTGGAGCTATCACCTATGAACGCCTGAAGCAGGAAAAAAATATCCGCACTTTTCCCGATGGCTATTACAATAAAACCAGTTATCTTCAAGATGCAAGGCTGTTTTTTTATCTGGAAAACCCTGTTCCAAGATTTGCGGGGAAAAAGATTGATGTTGAGCTGGAGCGTTTGCCCTATTTTGAGCCGCCAGCTGAAGCGTGGCCGCACGATGTTGGAAAGTATAAAAAGAATGTACTGGCTGACAAATATCCACTTGTTTTTCAGTCTCTTCACACGCGATTCACCACTCACACAACCTACAACCACGTGGAGTGGCTTGTTGAGTTACGAGGGGGAGAGCCGAGCATTTATCTTAATGCCAATGATGCGAAAGTACGCGACATACATGAAGGCGATATAGTAAAAGTTTTCAACGACAGGGGCTATGTTGTCGTTAAGGCACTCTATGATGCCGGACTTAAACCCGGCATAGTGAACCTGCCGCATGGTTGGGGATATGACCAGTTTCGTGAAGGCCACTATCAAGATCTGACAAATCGTGCTACGCATGCGTTCGATGGTAATGAGTGTTATTTTGACTGTTTGTGCGAAGTCGAGAAGTATAAAGGTGGTGGCGTGAAATGAGAATGGGAATGGTAATAGATTTACATCGCTGCATTGGCTGCCATACGTGTTCCGTTGCTTGCAAGGAGGCAAATAACATTCCAGACGGCATGTGGTGGAATAGGGTTTTTACTGATGGGGGTAGCTCTATTGACACCGCATCAGGGGAATGGCCAAATGTTTCTTTGTCTTATATGGCGATTTCCTGCCAGCACTGCGAGAATCCGGCATGCGTAAAAGTATGCCCGGTCGGAGCAACCTATAAGGATCCAGAAACAGGTATTGTACGTCAAGATTACGATAAATGTATTGGGTGTCGCATGTGTATAGCCGCCTGTCCCTATACGGGTGTTCGCTCTTTTAATTGGGAAGAGCCAGCGTTTTGTGCTGGCCAGGAAATAGGTGATATTGATGCACCGAAACACCAGAAACATGTAGTTGAGAAATGTACGTTCTGCTACCAACGCCAGGCTCGAGGTGAAGTGCCGGCCTGCATGGAATTATGTCCCCCTCGTGCGCGGCACTATGGTGATCTTGATGATCCTGAGTCAGAGGTGTCAAAGCTGATTGCTTCACGCGAATACAAGCAATTGCTTGCAAGTGAAGGCACTAAACCATCTGTCTACTACCTCGTCTAGGGAGATATGGAGAAACATTATGACTGAATCAACCAAAACTCCCGCTGCTCGGTTTGGTGGCAGGGGGCTTAACCTTGGTATTATCATTGCCGCCATTATGACTGTTGTTGGTCTTGTCCTTTGGGGGGTGCAGCTTACTCAAGGTCTTGTTGTGACAAACATGCGCAATCTCGATTCTTGGGGACTCTACATTACGTCCTTTATGTTCTTGGTAGGTTTGTCGGCTGGTGGTCTTATTATTTCGAGTGTGCCGCGAGCGTTTGGTGTCAAGGGATTTGGCGGTATCTCGAAGATTGCTGTATGGACTTCTATCTGCTGTACGGTGCTTGCCATTGCCTTTGTCATCGTTGACCTGGGAAACCCGTTGCGCATTTGGGAGCTTTTTGCCTACTCAAATCTCACGTCACCTCTCATGTGGGATATTATCGTACTAACTGTTTACCTGATTCTCTCAATCGTGTATCTGTGGGCGACGCTGCGATTTGAAAATGGTAAAGGTTCCGAAATGGCCTTGCGTATTATTTCAGTGATTGCTCTTATCACGGCTATTCTTGTGCACTCTGTGACTGCATGGATTTTTGGTTTACAACAAGGTCGTGAGTTGTGGAACACGGCACTTCTTGCTCCGTGGTTCGTTTCTTCGGCACTCGTATGTGGTGTTGCGCTTGTGCTTGTTGTTGTCATTGTTCTGCGCAAGATTGGATATATGGAACTTGCTCAGGACCATGTGGTGAAGATGCTCAAGCTGCTTGGCGTATTCGTGCTGGTCGATCTCTACTTCTTTGGTTGCGATCTTTTGACAGCAAGCTTTCCTGGAGGAAGTGGTGCTGATGTGGTGACCATGTTGATTTCTGGCGCTCTCGCTCCATTTTTTTGGATCGAAATTGTACTTTGCGGTTTTGCAGCACTCATCGCTTTTGTTCCCAAGCTGCGCATTAATCCACTCATTGTGGCAGCGGCCATTGCGGCTATCGTTGCAATCTTTTGCAAGCGCGTGCAACTGTTAGTAGGGGGCTTTCAGATACCGAACATTGATTATGCGGGAGTCATGACGTCTTCAACTATTACCAATTGGACGGCAGGTATGGGAGCCTATCAGTCGCTCGTTTACTTCCCTACACTGTTTGAGTTTGGTATTGTGCTTGGTGTGGTGGGTCTCGGGCTGCTCATGTTACTTTTGGGATTCAAGTATCTGCCTCTCAAGCCAGCTGAGGCCTTGCGCTAGTTTGCGACATTGCTTAAAGGCGCACGGGTTTCCTGGTGCGCCTTTTAATGTATGGGAGGGGTTTCAAAACTGGTAGGAATCCCAACGACAGCATCATTCGTGTTCTAGGCTAAATATGTGTCCTGGGAAGAATAAGAAGAGGGCCAGAGAAAAGCTAGAAACGGTTAAGGGCGGTGACATAAGTGTTCGATAAAAATCTGCAAGAGTGTATTGAGATGCGCCCGACGCTGCGTGCGTGGCTTGCGGAATACGATGCAATTTCTGCAGAATATCGTAAGAGTTTTGAAGCGCAGGGCATAGTATTTGAGCCGTGCAATGAACACATGTGCGCCACTGAGCAGGTGTTAGAGCGTTTGCGAAACAAAGGTGCCCTGTTTCGCAACGGTAGGGCTAGCATATCCATCAATTGGCTTTCTTCTGCATGCAGGGCGTGTTCTGAGCAGGCAGGAAGCAAGACATTCTACCTTTCCCTCAAATGTAACAAAAACTGCTATTTTTGTTTCAATCCCAACCAGATAGGTTATGGCAGTCATCTTAAAGATGCTGAGGAATGGAAAGCTGAGGTGGATGCTTTTAAGCAAGAGGCTGATACGGTCACCCATATCGGACTGACGGGTGGCGAGCCGCTGCTTCACCCACAGGAGACCCTTGAGTTTTTACGCTACGTACAAAACGGTTGCCCCGGTGTTCACACGCGCATGTATACGGCTGGTGATCCGCTCGATATCCCCTTGATGGAAAAGCTTGCTGCTGCGGGTTTGTCCGAAATTCGTTTCAGTATCAAACTTGATGATGGCAAAAAAGCTGTTGAGTCCACCCTTGCGAAGATTGCGTTAGCGAGGGAGTATTTTGTTGACGTCTTGGTTGAAATGCCGGTGATACCAGGAACTGAGGCTATGATGCAAAACCTGTTATGCCACCTTGATAAAATAGGCATTCGCGGCATTAACCTTTTGGAATTTTGTTTTCCGCTTAACAGGTGGCAGGAGTTTGAAAAGCGTGGTTTTCGAGTAAAAAATCCACCCTTTGCTATTCTCTACAACTACGGATACGCGGGTGGCTTGCCAGTGGCAGCAAGTGAGCTCGGCTGCCTTGAGCTTGTTGAGTTTGCTCTTGATGAGGGTTTATCGCTAGGGGTTCACTACTGCTCGCTCGATAATAAGAATCGCTATCAGATATTCCAACAAAACACTACGGCTTACCTTAATCCACTCCTTTATGAGCAGAGTGATTCTGATTTCTTCTATAGGGTTGCGAAAGTGTTCGATGAAGACGTTGGCGTTGTTAAAGAGATATTGGAAGCTCATGGCGTTACGGATTTTAGCTTTGAAGAGCAGGGATTGTGCCTTGCCTTTCATCCGCAGTATTTGACGCTGCTGAAGGGGTATGAGGTAATTGCTGCGCTTTCGTGTAACGTTGTTGAGGGTGAAGGTCGAGAACGGTGTGTGCGGGAACTTGCACTGAATATTATTGACCATGATAGAGAGGTATTCCATGAGTGACGCATTGCTCTGGCAAACCCGCGCTTCGGCCTGGGAATTTTTGGCGTTATCCTTTCGTTATCCGGAGCGACAACTTGCGGAAATAATTGTATCGGGCGAGTGGGTGGAAGCTGCGATCGAAATTAGCAACGCCCTGGGTCTTGCGCTGCCAGATAATTTTAAAAAGAGCATGGCGCCATACGAGGGCGTCAATCCCGATGCCTTGCTCCCTGGCCTGCGTGTTGAGGCGACGCGCCTGTTCGTTGGTTCTCCCGAACCAGTGGTTAGTCCTTATGAGGGTGTTCATCGTGCTGCTGCGGACGGTGTTGCGGCTCTCTTGTTCGTGAATCCTCATTCTATGGATGTCGAGCGCTTTATGAAGTCATACGGAGTAGGGCAGGCTGAAGGAAAAAACGAACCGCTCGATTATGTTGCTACTGAATGTGAGTTACTTGAATATTTTGCTGCGTGCGAGTGTAATCTCGTCAACCCTGTCGCGGCGATTGCCCTTCCGGACAAAGGCTGGGCAGGTGCCTATAGGAGCTTTCTTCTTGAGCATGCCAGCATCTGGATGCCCGGGTTTGCTCGCGTTGTGCAGCAAGAAACCAGTG
>NZ_JAVWUP010000166.1:0-1004 GCF_036667095.1 Gordonibacter sp.
CCATCCAGGCGAGGCGCTGCTTCACGAAGGAGACGGCCTTCGCCTTATCCATGGCTTGGACATGCAGGGTGACGTTCAAGGGCAGGGGCAGGTCGATGATGTCAGCCAAAGCGCGATCGGACAGCTCGCTGCCGAAGCGGCGAAATCCCAGCACTTGGCCATACATGCCGTCAGAATAGAAGCAATCGGAGCGACCCTCGGGCTTGAAGTCGAGAACGCCCGGAGCGATAAGGTCCTTGGTGCGAAGCCCGCTTCTGCATGACAGCTCCCCGAAAACGGGAGAGGACAGCTTCTTGCCCGGACGCAGCTGCGAGTGGATGGCGGCTAGGCGCTCTTCCCCGCGCACGACGGTCGCATCGCTTCTGATGCGCGCGAGCGTTCGCGCGCAATCGTTTCTCATGCGCGCGAGCTTCGGCACGGCGGCATCGACGTTGGGGGCACCGACTGCGAAGGTCAGATAGCGCTCGCGGATGAGGTTGGACACGCCCTCGCGCATCTTGTCGTTCAGGATGCGGTTGTACTCGTCCACATAGGCGCGCGTTCGCTCCTCATGGCACTCGAAGAAGACCTTGTTGCCTATCTCGTCTGCCGGTATCGGCGTATTCACGATGTTGAGCTGCACGGAGGTTTCCGCACCGAAGTAATCGAACAGCTGGCAGTACGTAGAGAAGATCGCCTGCTGGTTCTCCTCTCGCGCGGACTGGTAGCTGATGTCGGTGAATTTCATCGTCTGGGAGAAGATGCCTTCTTCCACCTGGGAGATGCCGTCGGCATACATGGCGTCATAGCCGATATAGGCGCACACGTCCTTAGCCGCGAATCGCGCGCGGCGCTTCGATGCCGTCTGCTCGGTGAGCTCCTTCTCCTGCGCACGCAAACGGCGGCTGACGTCCGATTTGCCGCGCGCCTTGGCATTCGCGCGTGCTGCTCGCAGTTCCTTCTTCTCTTCTTTCGCGGCGCGCTTTGCTTCGCGCCTAGATGTATTCTCGGCTCGGCTCATACAG
>NZ_JAVWUP010000166.1:1014-5489 GCF_036667095.1 Gordonibacter sp.
TCGGCCCCCTTCCTCTTGGCTTTGCGCGCATGCTTGCGGTCTTGTTTCTGCGCAAGGGCTTCGCGCAGGGGTGGCGCTACCTTGTCGATGGAAGATGCGTGCAGGATCCTGTCGTCGCTGAAGGTGTGCTGGAACCACAGGGGCATGAACTGCTCTAGCTTCATGCCTGACGGCCGCCAGAACCCGGCGAGCCAAAACGGCATGGAGGCCACCATGACGGGAAGCGTGGCATTCGATACGTCGATGCCGAGTACGAAGTAGGTGAACGCCGCGGCAGCGACCGCGCTTGCAAGCCCTCCCACGACGCAGGCAAGCGTGCGAAACGAGAGCTTGCCCACCACCTTCTCGGCGTACTCTCCGATGTCCTTGTGCACTGATACGCTCAGCATAGGTCGTTTCCCTTAAGCCGGAAGCCAGGACGTGTCGAGCATGCCGAAGTACACTGCGGCGGCGATGATGATGGCACCGCCCGCGATGGTCGAGATGGCGCTAGCTATCTGGGAGCCGCCTTGCTGCTCGCGGATGGCAAGGCCCAAAGATACCGCACCCCAGACGACCAGAAAGCCGCCAAGGAAGGTGACGCAGCCCGAGACCAGGCTGATGATGTTTGCAAGCATGAGCTTGTTCTCCTTTACATCTGTTGACAGCTTGAAGTGGAAGTAGCTGCCGGGAGTTGCGTGGTAGAATCCGACGTGGAGCTTTGCTCCTTTACATTGGCGGTGGCGGTCCCGTGCGTTTGTGTGGAAGCTCTCGCGTGGCTATGGTGCCTGCATGGCATGGCCGCCGCCGTTGAGGTCGCCGCTGGGACAGTTTGTCTCAGTGCATATCCACCACCTCCGTCTCGGCTTCTCCCTTGGGCCTATAGGGCCTGCCGACGTGCTTGAAGCGCTTGTGCTTCTCGGGCTCGTACTTGTCGTCGACGAGGGGGTCTGTTCCGGCGATGAGGACGATGGCCTTGCTTCGGGGCAGCTTTCCCACCTCCGCTGCTTGCATCAGGCCGCGTTCGGAATGTCCGTAATTCCTCGTCGTGGAAGACTGCGCCCCGCGGGATTCGTTGTAGTTGAGCGTCGCCACCGTCTCCTTGCCGATCATGTCCGCTATCTCCTTGTTGGTCTCGTTGGACTTGCCGCCAAGGAAGAGCGTCGTGTCGCAGCAGTCGATGATGGTCTGCGCATCGTCTTGGTATTCCTTTTTCAGCTGGGCAAGGGACTGCAAGATGATCGAAAGCGACATGTTGCGGCTTCTAACGACTGCCACCATCTTCTCTACGTCGGGCAGGTGCCCGAGGTTGGCGAACTCGTCGAAGATGAAATGCACTGGCGTGGGCAGCTCGCCGCCGTAGGCCAGCAGGGCCTTGTCGCATAGCTCGTTCATGGCCTGCCACATCATGATGGCGAACAGGAACGAGAACGTGTCTGCGGTGTCCTTCATGATGGCGAATATGGCGGTCTTCTGCCCCGGATCGCCAAGCGTGTCAAGATGCATCTCGTCATAGGACAGAAGCTCGCGCATCTCGTCGAACGAGAATGGGGCAAGGCGCGCGTTGCAGCTGATGATGATGGACTTGAGCGTCTTCGCGGCCCCGCTTTTGAACGCCTTGTAGTTGTACAGGGCGAAGTCCTTCTCCGGCGATACGGCCTCGCCAACCGAAACCCAGGCATACCCGTTATCTGAGGTGTTCGCAAACCCGCGGACGTTCTCGTCGAACCCGGCAACCGGCCCGCCTGTGCGCTTGTAGGCCATACCGGTCTCTATCTCGGTGAACAGCAAGTCGAGCGGGCTCATATAGCCCTCGTCTTCTTCTTTGGCCTCGGCTAGGCTCAGAAGCGTCATGAGCCCCGGTATGTTGCAGTCTTTCTTGGGGCAGTGGAACACCAGATACCCGATGAGCGCCATGTAGAGCATGCGCTCGGATTTCTCCCAGAAGGGGTCAGAGGTGCTCTCTCCTTTCGGGGTGGTGTTCTTGATGAGGCAGTCGACGAACATGAGCACCTGGGACTGGGTGCGGACATAGGCAAGCGGGTTGAAGTGCTTCGACTTGCCGAAGTCGATGGTGTTGAAGCTTAAGACCCGATAGCCCGCATCTTCCAGCATCCAGCCCGTGTCTGGCAGCATCGTCCCTTTCGGGTCGGTGGTGAAAAACGAGGCGTTGCACTGCATGAGGTTGGGCAGGACGTAGAACCGGCTCTTACCCGAGCCGCTGCCGCCGATCACGAGCACGCTCTTGTTGCGCTCGTAGTCGATGTCGAACTTCTTCCGGGATAGCGCCATGCCGAGATGCTTGGTGAAGATGACGTTGTTGTCCGGATGTGCCGCGTCCATGAACTTCCTGCCTTGCTTGATGGTGCCCCAGCGGGCGCTGCCGTGCTCTTCGCCTTGCCGGTAGTTGCCCTCGCGTGAAAGGGAATAGGCCCACACCATCCAGATGCCGCACGCGGCCACGAGGCCCGCGCAGAGCGATGACGGCAATAGGCAGAACTCGAAACCCCCCGAAGCCAGAAAGCCCGGCGTCGCAAGAAGAGCTTCATTTATGTGGGCAAGCGTGGGCTGCGGATAGGTGAGCAGGCATGCCACATAGGCGTCTGCGAGCAGAAACGCGATGGCGGACAGAACGAGCGTGATGATGAGCCGATCTTTTCTGAGCTTCATCCTATTTTGCCCTTACCTCGGCGAACTTATCCTCGCGTTCGCTTGCGCGCTCGCGGCTGCGATCATGGCTGCCCTCGAGCGCCTTGGCCGACTCGCGAACGCGCGTGGCGCGCGCATCTAGGGGCTCATCGTCTCGGCTCGTCTCCTTCGCTTTGGCTTTATCCGGCTCATCGCCCTTGGACAGTTCTGCGTCAGCTCGCCGAAGGGAGGTTTCTACATCTCCGATCAGCTCATCGAAGACGCGGTCGACCTTGCCCGCATCCTCGACCCTGAACAGCAAGGATTCATGGCCTGTCTGCTTGTCAGTCATGAAGCTATGGTCGATATCCGCTTCGGTGAGCGCCTTTTGCAGGATCTGCTTGATGGAGTCGTAGCCCTCGATCGTTTCAAGCTCGACCATGTTGAGCCGCGCCCATTCGACCTTCTCTACGTATTCGGGTGCCGTATCCCCCTTGGTCTTCTTGAGCGCGATAGAGAGCTTCCTCGCTGCGGCGTGCATGGCATCTTGGCCTGCATCCTGGCCGATCTTCATCAGCCAATCGCAGAACTTCTCTCCCGATTCGTCTCCGAAATCGCTTGGCATGTTGCCCTCCGTATCTACTGGGACAATCTGTCTCAGTTGCTATCGACGTGTTGCTGAGACAAATGTCTCACCATAGTTACTTGCGAGGTGCTTCTGGTTCGCGTGTCGCATGGCTGGGATATGCCAGCTTTTCAGCCGACGTGCGCACGCCTTGGGCTTTCGCCATAAGCGATGGCGCATGAAAGAAGGGGTCTTTCTTGAGGATGGTGGCGATATCCTGCTCAGCTTGAGAGAACGTATAGCCTTCATTCAGCCTATATCGCCCATAGGGGTCGTCGAACTCTCTTGTCTGCAGGTCGAACGCGCAGATCCGCTTGTCGTCGGGGGTCTTCAGATGACCCGAGCCATCGTGGTATTCGACCCACGTCCAACCTTCCGGAAGCCCTTCTGCCTGCCAGCTTTTAGGCGGTATGCTGAGCACGTCCGAGCTCTTCATATAGCTCAGAGTTTCGCAATCCTCGACGCTTGATTCATGCATTGACTCGATTACGGTTGCGAACTCGAGGTAGTTCTCGGAAGTGTGCTCGAACGAGCAACTTTCAAAAGCGATCCAATCGTTTCCGCTCTTCTTTAGCGTCCACCACTCATCGCCGCCATTTACCTGCTGTATGAAGGCAAGGTCCTCATAAAGGAAACCCTGCCGTATAGCCCAGTTGCCACCACTGAGAACTCGATGTAAAACTCCCATATCCTCGATGCGGGAAAAGGCATAGGGATAGTCTTCGAGATAGGGGTCATCTTGCCAATCGTATCCGCCGCGGCGAAGCCAGCCGTTCTCCTGGCACTTGTCTGCAAGGGCCTTGGCGGTGAAGGCGTCGACAGAGTGCGTCTTTTCTTGAAGATCAATCACGGCATCCTTCTTTCTATTGCTAGAGGTTGCCGCAGGGTTTTGTGGACCCTGCGGCAACGGGCGGGCTGGGCTACGCCATGATGCGCGGTTCGTTTCCAAGGTTCTGATTTAATCGCCTGCATCAGCGAAGCCTCGTGCCGCGTTATACAACGTATCCGCGCTTTGTTCTGGGGTGGGGAGCTGTGACGTCCCGCGTGGTCCCGCGTAGCATGTTCGCCCCATAATCTCCGTAAGGTCGGCGAAGGTCGGGGCCCGTCAAATGAAAGACTCGGCAGGTTTCGGCGATTCGCGAGACGATAGCTTCTGCCGACTCCTTCTCTCCGCGCTTAGAAAGCTGCACCTTCATCTCATCGATTGAGTACTGCGATGTGAATATAGTCGTCTTCATGTCCT
>NZ_JAVWUP010000167.1:0-1499 GCF_036667095.1 Gordonibacter sp.
TGAGCGGCTTGATCTCGCTTGGGACGTGGATGCCGGTCATTGCAGCCCTCCTTTTCTTTTATGCATTTCCAGATTTTCGGGTTCGAGGCCATCCGTTGCGCACCGTCCGGCCACTCGATAAGCCCAAAATCTCATGCTTCGATTCGAATTGCAACCACAAAACTGCAACAAAATCGAACCAGGTTTGATATCAGGTGTTTTTTCGGCGAACGGATGACATTCCTCCCCCTTTTATTCACATTTCCAACACATTCACTTTAGCACTGCAAAGTACGATATCGAACGAAACAACGCTTTTCCAGACAAGAATCAAGGGGTGCCAACCCCTTCCGCAAAAAGCCTGATAAGTGGAAATGCATAAAGTACGTGAAACATGCACTCCTGATGCAAGCAGCTCAACGATGAGCGGGAAGCGGCGGGAAGAAAGCAGCCCATTCGACCGTCCCACAAGGGGAAGCAAGGTTCAAAGGTCGTTTTTCACGTGCGGTTTCTCCGAAGGAACGCTATCGGCGACCAATCTTTCCTTGCGGCGGTACAGCCGAACGTTTTACGGTATAATACCGATGCTGCATCGCACGCGCCCGTGGCTCAATGGATAGAGCAACGGACTTCTAATCCGTCGGTTGCAGGTTCGAATCCTGCCGGGCGCGCCAGATATCTTTCCCACTGCACCTAATAAATGGTGCGATTTTTACTTTTAAATGAAAAAATCTATACATGATATCATATTAATTATTGATTTTTGCCTGAAATTTTTAAAACAGTCGATTAGTAAACCGCTCGTCAACAAGTGGTCTCCCCCTTACCAAACGGCAAACTTCTATCCTATGATAGAGTTTCGTTCACCTATTTCGCCAGTTGGCCATTCACTTGGCGAGGAAAGGAACGCCCATGCCGTACCTGGAAGACCATCTGCTCTATTACAAGAAAACGTGTCCTTACTGCCAAAAAGTACTGCGTTTTATGGAGGACAGCAAGATCAATCTTGATCTGCGCGACACCCTTCAGCCTGGCAACCAGAACGACCTTGTTCACATCGGCGGGAAGAAGCAGGTTCCCTGCCTTGTCGTCAAGGGCAAGCCCCTCTATGAATCCGACGACATCATCGCCTACTTGAGGGGGCAAGCCTCTTAGCTTCGCCCGGCCGCATTGTTACCCCGCTCTCGACGGTTTGTCTATAGCAGGGTAACAATGTACAATCCGGCGGAACCTCTGCTCCAGAAAAAAGAAAAGGCCAGGCATACTAGATGCCTGGCCTACTTTTTTATGGAGCGGGTGACGGGAATCGAACCCGCGTTATCAGCTTGGAAGGCTGGAGTTCTACCATTGAACCACACCCGCAATCAGTGCGGCGACTATTGTACCGCAAGATCGACGATTGAGAGCGAGATTGCCAAAGGATTCCATCTGAAGGGATCCCACCCTGTCGAAGGAGCGGCGACAGAATGGAGACAACTATGGGTTCTACCCGCCCAGAACTCGACTCCTACCATCGTAAG
>NZ_JAVWUP010000167.1:1599-5449 GCF_036667095.1 Gordonibacter sp.
CAGAGCGGTAGGGCGGACTTTCCCACGGCAAAACCGCAGCACAAGGCGATGAGACGAAGGAAAGTGCGAGAGGACCCTTCCAGGTCCTCTCGAAAAGTTCAAATGGTCGGGGTGACAGGATTCGAACCTGCGACATCCTGCTCCCAAAGCAGGCGCGCTACCAAGCTGCGCTACACCCCGATGCCTGAATCAGCAACGGGTATTATAGCAGAAGCATCGCCGCTGCGACGACAGCTTCGTCAGATGTCGTCGGAATCCCCAACGCCGGCGCCGGCGCGAGCACGGTCACCTTCGTCGCCCTCCAGCGCTGCGCGCAGGGCACGCAGGGCGTTGCCGCGGTGCGAGACGGCGTTCTTGTCCGCCTGGCTCACCTCGGCAAGCGTGCGGCCGCCCCCGAACACGTCGGGCAGGAACAGGGGGTCGTAGCCGAAGCCCTCGCTTCCCCGCTCCTCATGACCAATGCAGCCCTCGATCGTGCCCGTGGCAACCCGCTCTGAGCCGTCCTCGTCGACGAACACGAGCGTGCTGGCGAATCGGGCGGTGCGCGCCTCATCGGGAACGTCGGCCAGGACCGCAAGCAGCTTCGCGTTGTTGGCGGCATCGTCGCAAGGCTCGCCGGCGTAGCGGGCCGAATGTACCCCGGGCGCACCGTCCAGCGCATCCACTACCAAGCCGGAATCGTCCGCAAGCGCAGCCAAGCCGCCCGACGCCTCATGGGCCGCACGGGCTTTGATGCGCGCATTGCCTTCAAACGAGTCAGCATCTTCGGCCGGATCTGATTCGATGCCCAGCTCGCGCAGCGTGCGAAACTCCCAACCAGGAAAATCCAACGCCGTGGCTATCTCGGACACCTTATGGGCATTGTTCGTTGCCAGGACTACCGTCTTCATCGTTCTCCCCTTCGCTTTTGTGCGATCATGCGAGGTCGACATGAGCAAGGCTGTTAATGGGCATGCGGAACACGCGGCTTCCGAAGCCCCGGAACTCCTCCACGTCGTCGCCCGTCGTGAAGAAGTCGTAGCAGGGCACGTGGCCTGTCTGGGCAGAGGCGCCGTGTCGCCCGAGGATTTCGGCCACGTCCCGTGCGGCTTCCTGCGCCGAGGAAATCAATACCACCTCGCGGCCGACCACGCTGCCGATAAGCGCTTTGAGTAGCGGAAAGTGGGTGCAACCCAGGACGAGGGTGTCTATTTCGCAACGCCGCAGCGGCTCCAGGTACTCGCGGGCTATCTCCTCGAACGCCGGCCGGATATACACCTTCGACACCAACGAGGTGAAGTCCTCGATAGGGCCGTCGGCCATGCGCAGGCCCTGCTCGGCGATCTCCACGAAACGCGGCGTAGCCGTGGAGAACACGGTGATGCCCGCATCCAGATGACGTATGGCTTTGGTGTAGGCATCCGATTCGACGGTGCCCTTCGTGGCGATGACGCCCACGCGGCGGTTTCTCGTAGCGTGTGCCGCCGCCCGCGCACCCGGCTCCACCACGCCGATAACCGGCACGGGAAAGGTGCGTTGCGCATGCGCCAGCCCCGCAGCTGTCGCCGTATTACAGGCGATGACCAGCATCTTTACTCCACGCTCGACCAGCCAGCCGCCGATCTGCTGTACGAACCCGTCCACTTCATCCAAGCTGCGCGGCCCATAGGGGCAGCGCGCCGAGTCGCCCATGTATACAATGGACTCGTCCGGCAGCGCCTTCGCTATCTCGCGCGCCACGGTAAGCCCGCCGAATCCCGAATCGAACACGCCGATAGGCGCATTGTCGAACGGAGCGGAAACCAGGAGCATTCGAGATGCCACAGAGTCGGAAGATGTCAGCGAAATATCATCCATGCCGTCCAGTATAGCGCAGGGAAATACCTTGTTGCCATCTTGTTGTGCTACCCTACCATACGAACATCTTGGGCACCGCACCTGTTCGCGGAGCCGCTGAAACAGACGAGAATCGAGGCGTTATGAACGTATTGTTGATCAACGGAAGTTCGAACGAAAAACGGTGCACCTACACGGCCCTTGCCGAAGTAGCAAGCGCATTGCAGGCAGAAGGCGTGGAAACGGAGATCGCCTGGATCGGTCGCGACCCCGTGCGCGGCTGCATTGGCTGCGGCGGATGCGCGAAGCGCGGCGATGCCCGCTGCATCTTCGACGACGATGTGGTGAACGGGCTTATCGCCAAGGCCGAGGCTGCCGACGGCATCATCGTAGGTACGCCGGTGTACTACGCCGGCGCTAACGGGGCCCTCCTGGCCGTGCTCGACCGCCTGTTCTATGCTGCCTCGGCACGCTTGCGCTTCAAGCCCGCCGCGGGCGTGGCTTCGGCGCGACGCGCAGGCACCACACCCGCCATCGACCAGATAAACAAGTACTTCCAGATAAGCTGCATGCCGCTGGTCTCGTCGAACTATTGGCCCATGGTCCACGGCAAGAGCGCCGACGATGTGCGTCAGGACGAAGAGGGCCTGCAGATCATGCGTGTGCTGGGCCGGAACATGGCCTGGATGCTGCGCTCCCTAGAGGCCGCCCGCGCGCACGGCGTTACCACCCCCGAAGTGGAACCGAAGGTCATGACGAACTTCATCCGTTAAGGAAAGCCACGAGCGCGGCGGAAGGCCGCTTTCAATCCCCGCCCCTGTAGCATTTTTCTCAAGCATCTGCCACAGGAAGCGGCCTAAGCGCTCATGGACGTATGGCTGCCCTAGACACCGCAAATGCCGACTATCATCACAGCCGTCGGCATTTGCCCTCGTACACGGTTGCGCTGCCTGCTTGTCGAGCAGCGCGACCTCTGCTCGACAAGCCCCGCCCCACCCGTACGCCAAGCCAATCCGGCTCCCTATTCGTCGATACGGCGACGCTGCACCTTCACCTGCGCCCGAAGGTGCTTGTGATCGAGCCTGCGCTGCCGGGCGGCGCGGCTGGGGCGAGTGGCATGGCGGACTTTGGGAGGCACCGCCCGCTCGACGAACTCTTGGCGCAGCTTCTGTAGGCAGAGTTGCCGGTTGCGAAACTGGCTGCGCGACTCCCGGCTGGTCACCGTGATTCCCGTAGGCAGGTGGGTCATCCGCACGGCAGAATCGGTGGTGTTCACGCACTGCCCGCCCGGCCCGCTTGCCCGAAACGCCTCGGCTTCGCAGTCGCGAGCCACCTCTTCGGCGGACTGCCGCGCGTAACGTGCGTAATCCCGGTATGTCAGATGCTCGTTATCCATGGTTTCATGATATCGTAGGCAACGCGCGAGCGCGAGAGCGCATCCTCGCAGATGCCTGCAACAGCGTCGAAACCATCTCTCATCTCGATCCGAAAGACCAGCCATGCCCAAGGAACGCGACCACAAGACGAACGCCATGCGCGTGCTGGACGCAAGCAACCTTCCCTACCAGGCGCGGTTCTTCGACTGCCCCGAAGCGCTGTCGGGCGTGGAAGTGGCACGTCTGCTGGGCCTCGACCAAGACCGGGTGTTCAAGACCCTGGTTACGCTTGGCAAATCAGGCGAGCACTATGTGTTCATGATTCCCGTAGCATGCGAGCTCGACCTGAAGAAAGCAGCGATTGCCACCGGCGAGAAATCTATCGCCCTGATCAAATCGAGGGAGCTGCTTCCCTTAACTGGCTATGTGCACGGCGGTTGCTCACCTATCGCCATGACGAGACCGTTTGCCACCGCTATCGACGAAACGGCGGAACTGTTCGAACGCATCGTTTTCTCGGGCGGGCGCATCGGTTGCCAGATCGAGATATCCCTTGAGGACTTGGAGCGCGTCGTGCCGCTCACGCATGCCGACCTGACAGTTGTGTAGCCGCCGCGCACGGCGCAAGACATCATCGCCACCCGCTTTTACCTGCCAAA
>NZ_JAVWUP010000168.1:0-5441 GCF_036667095.1 Gordonibacter sp.
CGCTCAGGGTTGGCACGTGGCAATCGAGGCAACTTACCTCGGAAACTCGATGCGCGGTTGCCAGTAGAGTGGTGTTGCTGGAATAATAGTCTTCCACGTAGGGGTCCATGGGGGTGTGGCAGATCGCATTGCAGAAGCTCGGCTGCTCATGCCATACCCAAAAACCTGCTCCAACACCTACGATGATGACGGCCGCAATGCCTAAGGCAATCAATCCCTTTCTCTTTTTCTTCGGCGTGGGTTGCGAGGCGGGAGCAGCTCCTGCGTTTTCCTGTTCGATAACAGGAGTAGTTGGATCATCCATATTTCCTCCTATAGGCACCCCTTTGAGACGAGCAATTTGTCTAGGGGTGCCTACGACATATGATCAATACGCTGCTACTTTAGCTCTTCTTTTGCTCAACAACGCGTCCCTTGCCGGTTGAGGCGACTTCGCACAGCCCGCTTCTGAAGGGTGGGAAGCCGGTGATGGGATCGAAATCGCGGGTGGTTAGTAGATTGACGTTGGCTTGGTGCCAGCCGTGAAAAATATCCACCATGCCGGCGTGTACCATGTTGGTCACTTCGGCCTTCATCTCGATCTCGTTTTGGTGATTAAAAACGCGCACGGAGTCACCATTGTTGATAGAGCGCTCTCGTGCATCCTTTGGATGCAGGCGCACGACGGGCTCGGGCATGAACTGGTTGAGCCAGGGAATCTCGCGTAGTTTGGAGTGTGTGTAGTACGGCAGGCGGGAGCCAGAGTTTAGCACCAAGGGATATTTCTTGTCCTCTTCGGAGGGATTGAGAGGGGTATGGATGGGTTCTTCGTAGATAGGCGGTCCATCGTATCCGAAGGATTTGAGTATCTCGGAGTCAAATTCGATTTTGCCGGAAGGCGTGTTGAAGCCGGGCTGCCCGTCTTTGCGGAATTTACCGAGGACGTGTTTGTTGTCCGGATTTTTGTCGCCCGGTATCTCCAGCCCTTCAGGATTGGCGCGAAGATCGGCTACGGTGATGCCAAGCTTGGAAGTTTCGAGAATGGACTCGATGGCTTTCTCGACGTTTCCGCCGAAGCACTCCTCTTCAAAACCAAGGGCGCAGCCCAGTTCGAGGACTATCTGCCAGTCTTCACGCGCTTGCCCAGCGGGAGCGACGCAGGGGTCGCGGAAGTAGATCTTGCGCCCATAAGAGGCAAATGGTGCCATGCGCTCATGACACATAGCCGCAGGTAAAAGCAGGTCGACGTAATCATGTGTCCAGGGACGTTCGTAATAATCTACGGCCGCAGAGAACTCCAGTTTCCCGAGTGCTTCTTGATAGCGATTGGATTCAGGCCAGATCATAGCATTACATGCTACCAGCAATCCAGCTTTGATCTTACCCGCATCGATATATTCAGGTAGTTTTGCGGTCTGGAAATGCTTGGTGAATGAGTTCCATACGGGGAAGTCTTCGCGGTCGACGCGACGCTCCCCGAACTTCTGCTCGGTATAAATGTTTTCGGCTCTGAATTGACTATTGGACCCGCCCAAATCAAAAGGTAGTCCTCCTGAAGAGAACATGAATCCGCCCTTTTTCTCAACATTGCCGAGAAGCGCCGGGATCATGAAGATCGCGCGCAAAGCATGGCCAACATTGGACGAGTGTGCGAGTCCGGCAGAGCTTGACAGAAGGGTGCTTGGCGAGTTTTCCGCAAGAAGGTGTACTGCTTCTTCGAGCTTGGCGGCGGGGACCCAAGTGATCTCTTCGATCTTCTCGGGTGGGTATTGCGCAGCGAGTTTGGCAAGTTCATCGAACCCGTGGGTCCACTCATCGACAAACGCTTTGTCGATGAGATTGTCGCGGATAAGAATGTTGATGAATCCGAGTGCGAGGGCGCCGTCTGATCCGGGCCTCAGTTGGAGATGGATGTCGGCTAAGCTGCTTACCGTTGGGGTGATGCGGGGGTCGACAACGACAAACTTGCATCCGCGTTCCTTTTGATCCATGAAACCTGCGTGGTGGTTCGGTTTCGACCAAGCCCGGTTGATAGACCAGATAAGGCAACTTGCGGTGTCGTCGGTCGGGTCGGACCCCATAATGCTTTGGCCGCGGCCATATACCAGTTCGGAGGTGATGTCGGTTGCCGTCGAGCAGAGTGAACTCTCGAGGCCGTAGGTGGAGCTTCCGAAAAGTGCAGCAAGCCGTTGAGTTACCGGGCGCGGCTCTTTGGGGTCGCCGCAGTAAAACATAACCGAGTCGGCTCCATAGGCCTCTTTTACCCGATTGAATTCTGACGCGATGGTCTGATATGCCTCATCCCAAGAAATGGGTTCCCATGTCGAAGCGCCCGTTCCCTTGGGGTTGGTGCGACGCAGAGGAGTTTGGAGGCGTTTGGGGTCGTAGAGTTCCTGGATGCTGGCGAGGCCCTTAGCACACAGGGGAGATACGGGGTGCGGGTCGCGTGATTCCACGCGGACGATCTTGCCGTCCTGTACGAAAGCGGTCATGCCGCAGCGCGGTACTTGGTTGCACATGTCGCAGTAGGTATAGCGCTTCTCGACAGGAGCTGCATTGTTTATCGTGCCTTCTGCGTGTGCGATGTTGAGGCTGGTCCCTCCCGTCAATGCCGCACCGGCTGCGACGGCGGCGCCGCCCTTGAAGAAGGTGCGCCTGCTGATGGTGTTACGGGACGAGCCCTCAGTGTTTTTTGCCATAGTGAGACACCCTCTCGTTTATTCGCTCTTCGAGTCTTGGTCGGAATCAGGTTTCACCGTAGTTGCCGCTGCGGCTTTAGTCTTACTTCTTGATTTTTTCACTCCTACGCCAACTCCTACACCAACGGCGGCAACAGCAACTACTCCCGCTGTGGCAATAACGGGGTCTATTCCAGGAGCTGCCTTGGCACTTACGGCCGATGCGCCGCCCGAGGCAAAGGGTAGTAAGTCTTCGGCCATGCCGTTGGCGGGAGTGTAGTAAAACGATGTCTCGTCGATTCTTACGGAACCTCCGAGCGCGATACGCTTACTCACGTCGCTCTCGGCATCGTCGAGGTCTCCAAAATAACGTGCATGAGCAGGACAGTTGAGCACGCAGGCCGGAGGAAGCTCATTGGCCACTCGCTCATGGCAAAACATGCATTTCTCCACGACATGGGAGCGCTGGATTCCGTAGGATTCATAGGGTGCCTGTGCGTAATTGCCGAAAAAATTGCCCTTGCCCTCATTGAGCACGCGGGCCCCGTACGGGCATGCCGACATACAGTACCCGCAGGCTATACATGCCTCGTAATCGATCACTACGACACCTTCATCATTTTTCTGGCTAGCGCCAGTGGGACACACGGCAACGCATTCGGGATTTTCGCAATGCATGCAGGAATGAGGAAGGTAGGTGCGACCTGCTTCGCCCACCTCTTCGCCCCACTCGATGGCATCTAGCTTCACCCAAGAGACCCCAGGCCCCTGATTATTCTCAAGTTGGCATGCGACGACGCACGCCCCGCATCCCACGCAGCGTTTGAGATCGATGAGCATTCCCCGCTTCGTCATACTGTCTCCTCTCCTTGATGTCCCCTTCGTGCCTTTGTCAGTTTGAAGTGAGAAAGGCATGAAAAGACTGTGTCAGGTTGGGGCATGGTTGGGTATCGGTGATGCTTTGCGAACCGTGGAATAAGCATCGGTTCCGGTATATGAGTTTCAGTATTCCCAGGTAAATTGGGTAATTTTATGGTTTGATATTGAGGTAGAATGAGGTGTGGCATTTGATGGCGATCTGAGGGGGCTCCATGAATGCTCTTTCTAATGTGCAAAAAATATGGGCTAAAGCAACCGGCCGCACCAATGTGGTGCTTGCTGTTGGGTTCGCATGCGCCTCGGCATGGCTTTCAACCATGTTTTTGGCGGCCAATTCCGAAAGCGTCATCAGCACGCTGGTAAGCAAGCCGCCTCACGGGATATGCATTCCTACCTTGGCCGCAGCCTCCCTCGCCTGCGTATTTTTCTTTATTGCGGGTAGTCGCGGATTTTTCCTAGTTGAGAAGACGGTCAAGCCGGTGTTTCTCGGTCTTGCGATGGCGTTGCTTGGTGCTGCATTCTTCATTCCGGTTGTTATGCACGGTTCGGTGCATGTTGCAGGGAGCGTATTCGTTGCTCTCTCCGGCGTCCTCGCGTCCGTCCACTATCTTCTTTGGATGCGCGTGTTTGGTTCCCTTTCTGCGCAGGAGATGTTTATAACCCTTCTTGTCTCTCAGGTGCTGGCCTGCGCGATTAATGCGATTTTATCGACCACAATTATGTATACGGTGCTAGTGGCGTCCGTTGTTCTGCCGGTGGTATCGACGCTTTGCCTTCGAGTGGGACAGAAGTGTGGGAGGGCGCCTCGGGGGAAGCCGGAGGAGTCTCTTCGGGATCCATCCTCTATCTCCGGGAGACTTGCATTCAAGCTGGCGGCAATGGTGTTCGTCTGGGGTGCGGTAGACCATCAGTTCCGCAGCGGGTTCGATGCGGCCTGGAACAGTGAGTTTGTGAACGACCCGTACGCCATTGCCTATCAGGTAACATTGCTCGTGGTCCTTGTGGTGGCCTTAGGCGCTGCTTATGCCTTGTTCGTGCGAAAGGAGCATTTTCGCTTCAGCAATTTGTACCGTATGATCTTTCTGATGGGATTGGCGAGCATCCTTCTTTTACCAAGCACGCTTTTTGGTCAGATTTCGACCATTGAATACGTGTTCAGCGTCATAGTTCACCAACTGGTTTTTTTGTTCATGTGGATAATCTGCGCTTCGATGTTTCGTGATACCCCTCACCAAGCCCCGCGCATGTTCGGTCTGGTGTATGGAGCGTGGTCTTTCGGGTCGCTCGGGGGTGCTTTGCTCAGCTCCTCCTATGCACCTTTGGTGTCTGCGGCAAATGTCCATTTGGTTGTTTTAGCTGCAGTAATGGTGGTTTCTATCGCATATACCCTTGTTTTTACCGAAAACGATGCGAATACGCTGGTGAGCATTGTTTCATTCAAACGACATACGCCGTTCAAGCTGAAATGTTCGTTAGTGGCTCAACGGTACGGGCTTTCGTCCCGCGAGGCGGAGATTGCCCTGCTCATTGCCCAAGGGCGTGATTCCGCGCACATCGAGCAGAGGCTGTTCATTTCGCGTAGCACTGTGCAGACCCATCGTATGCATCTGTACCGAAAACTCGACATCCACAATCGGCAGGAGCTGCTCGATATTATCGAGCGAGCCGGCGAGGGCGGCCCTGCAATAGAGAGCACCCGGTAGTGGATTTTCGTCGCGCTGATTTCTTATAATGTTTTTAATGCAGCCTGGATTTTACTTCCTGCTTTACACCTTCGATAGGTACGAGTTCGCACGTGCGGGTGCCGTTTACTGATATTTTCGCCCTTGTTCACGAAAACCGCCATCGTAGGCGACTATAATCCAACCACTTTAGCGTGGAAAAGTGCTTCTGCCGAAACGGATT
>NZ_JAVWUP010000169.1:0-2068 GCF_036667095.1 Gordonibacter sp.
GGTGAACCCGGGCGTTGCAAGGGAAGATGACGATGAGAACGCTGTCCAGACCGGCATGATTCAGGCTCGTGCATGCCCGATGGGTCATGCGTGGCGCCAGGAGCTATACTCGGAGGATCGCCTGCTGTATCCCATGAAGCGCATTGGCGAGAAGGGTGCTGGCAAGGGCCACTTCGAGCGTATCTCTTGGGATGAAGCGCTTGATACTATCGCTGGCACGATGAAGCAGATGGCTGAAGACAACCCCGACAACCCGTGGTTGTACTACTGCTATTACGTGGCGTTCGAGAGTTCCGACTTCCCGTTTGCTTCCTATATGCCCGGAACCATCACCGGCTGGGGGGACCATTCCACGTCCGGCAGCGCTTCTGCCGAGGACTTCCATTTGGGTGTCCGCCTGACCGACTGCCTTATCAAGGGCACGAGTGATGCTTACCCTGGTTTCGAAGCTCCCGACCTGCTGAATTCGAAACTCGTGGTGCTGTGGGGATTTGATCCCATGGTCGCCTGGTTCGGTCATGTGCCCTACTACATGAAGCTCGCGCAGGAGCGTGGTTGCAAGTTTATTTTGATCGATCCTGTGTACAACGTGTCCGCCGAATGCTTGGGTGCCCAGTGGATTCCCATTCGTCCCGGCACTGACACCGCTTTCGGTTTGGCTGTCGCCCATGTTCTGTATACCGAGGACCTCTACGACCACGCGTACGTGGAGAAGTGGGTTGAGTCCGAGGGCTTCGAAGAGTGGCGCAAGTACATTGTTGGCGAGGTTGACGGCATAGAGCACACCCCCGAATGGGCTGAACCCCTCACGGGTATTCCAGCCGACACCATCCGGGAATTCGCTCGCTACTACGCTTCCATGAAGCCGGTTCATATGCATCAGATGTACGGCGTTTCCAAACGCAACCTTGGCGACTACGCCGCCGCCGTGTGTATGTTGTTGCAGGCCATGACCGGCAATATGACTATCCCTGGCGGCTGTGAGGGTGGCGGCGCTAATCTGGTTACCCAGCCCCGCGTCTTCGCTCCTGTGCCCGATACCGGCCAAATCAAGGGCGACGTGGTGAACCCCATCACCAACAATAACAACAAGGTGACCGAGGTTATGCATTGCCAGAAGCTCTACGCAGCTGGCGAGATAACTGAGGAAGAGTTCCGCCGCCGCATCGGTTGCCCGAAAGGAAGCCCGCTTCCAAGCTTGAAGATGGCTATCATCCCAAACAACTACATCAACAATCAGCACCATGTCTCCAAGCGCATGCAGGGCTTCGCAGACATGGAATTTTCTTGGGGCTGGCAGTACTATCACGATCAGCCGTCCATCGAATTTCTCGACATCGTGCTGCCTTCACCCGTTATTCAGTTCGAGTCTACGGACATGCACTTCTTCGGTATCAACCGTTTTTGGGGCGCGCCTTCCGGCATGCAGAACTATTTCCTGTTTGCAGGCAAGGGGATCAATCCTCCGGAAGAAGTTCGCTCGAAAGATTGGGTCTGGATGGAGCTGGCGCGTCGCCTAGGCTTCGCCGACAAGTATTGCCCGAAGATGCTTGACGTTACCGATTGGCGTGATTGGGATGAGCAGGTTGTTGAGCGTATCTACAAACCTGCTTACGAAGAGTGGGCTCAGGATGAGACTGGTTTACTGGAATATTACGGTGTTGAGCCGCGTTCTTGGGAAGAGTTCAAGAAGCTGCCGATCGTTCGCGTTCCCGGTGAGCCCGGCGAATGGTTCTATCCCTTCAAGAACACCGTCGAGTGGGATCGCTCCCCGTTTAAGACACCGTCCGGCAAGATCGAGTTCGAAAGCTCTTATGTGAAGAACAACGATCTGACTCAGACCCGTTACGGCGGGCAGATGGATGCATATCCGCGTTGGCAGCCGACCTACCAAGATGAGCCCGCGAACGACAGCTATTATCACTCTTGGACGAAGAATTATCCGCTGTCCATGGTAACCCCGGTGTCCACGTACCGCCAGCATTCCTCCAACGATCAGAACCCCTGGCTTAAGGGCGATTGCTACGATCACATGGTACGCATGTCGCCCGCCGATGCCGCTGACCGC
>NZ_JAVWUP010000169.1:2078-2349 GCF_036667095.1 Gordonibacter sp.
CGCGGCATCAAGACAGGCGACCGTGTTCTGGTCTACAACCAGTTCGGCGAGGTGGAGATCACCGCGTACGTCTCCTCGAAGCTGTTACCTGGCACCGTTTCGATTGGCCATGGCGAGTGGTCCAAGTTTGATAATGTGAGGAAGTCGAAGCTCATGCCCTACGGCATTGACACCGCAGGCAACTGCAATCTCCTTATTGGAGACACGCACCTGCCCCACATCGTGGGCGCTCTGCTGACAGCTGGCCTCGTCGAGATTAGGAAGGTAGGCG
>NZ_JAVWUP010000169.1:2359-5439 GCF_036667095.1 Gordonibacter sp.
TAAACATGACCCAGTATGGCTTTTTCTTCGATCAAGGCCGCTGCTACGGCTGCAAGGCTTGCTCGGTGGCCTGCAAGGACTGGTACGATATTGCTCCCGGTCCAGAGAAATGGATGAGTGTTTACATGTGGGAAAAAGGTACTTTCCCGCTCACGTCTATCGGTGTCCTCGCCTTCAGTTGTGGTCACTGCGATAATCCTGTATGTGTTGATGCCTGCGATAACGGTGCTATTTTCAAAGAGGATAAGTATGGTGCTGTTTTAGTTGATCAGGATAAATGCCAGGGTGACCGCAACTGCTTTAAGGCCTGCCCCTATGGCGCTCCGAAGTTCGCAAGTGATAAGCCGGGTACCAAGATGAGCAAATGCACTATGTGCATCGATCGTCTAGAAAAGGACCAGCTGCCACTGTGTGTTGCCTCCTGTCCTATGCGTGCTCTGGACTTCGGCCCCATTGAGGAACTCGTTGAGAAGTATGGCGATGTCCGCAAAATCGAGACGATGCCCGATCCTAGCATAACCATGCCTAACTGGGTCGCCAAAGCCAATCCTCCCAAGGAGCAGCTCATTCCCTATGATGTTGAGAAAGCTGTCGCGCTGACCGAGCGTCGCACGGCAACCGACAACGTCTATTCGGGTGGCATCAAGAGCGTCACCGAGTTTGAGTCCGACGTAGCATGCATCAGCGAGCTGCGTATGAAGAACGCCACGGTGGCCGAGGTCATGGCTGCTACCTCCAGCGATCAAGGCTAACGGTAGCCTGACGCCAGAACGGGTGTAGCTGCGCCAAAGCGGCCGCACCCGTTCTATCGATTACCAGATGCTTGCAAAAAAGGGAGGGGGGACCGTGAAATTGGGCTTTCAGCATGTAGGTATCTACTGTCGTGATATCGACGAGTCAATATCATTTTATGAGGAAATTTTTGGCTGCAGGATTCTGTTCAGGGCAGACGCTACGGAGGGGGACAAGCCTCTCAAGATGGCGTGGATTAAGGGGATGGGTATTGTCTTCGAGCTTCTTGAGTGCGAAGACAAGACTACGTGCGATGCTGCCAGACGATGCCTCAACCATCTGGCGCTTCGCGTGGATGATATGAATGAGTTCGTCGCACATCTGAACGCATCGGGTGTTGCCATCGAGGCGGGCCCGTTCGATCCTCCCATGGAATTTGATCGTCCGTTGTCCGAAAAGGATTCCGATGTCTTCATTGCCTTTGGAGACACTGGGGCACAACTGCGGATCATGTTCTTCCATGGTCCTAGCGGGGAGCGTTTCGAAATCGTTCAAGACAACATTGCAGCTCTTTGACGCAATGCAGGACACTTCATCAAACGTAAGGAGGAGGGAAGGCTTTATGAAAACCAATAAGCAGTACGGAAACTGGGTATTGATTGCCGTTGTTATGCTTCTGTTCGGAACAGCGATAGCGACGATCCAATTCAAAGTTCCAGTTGTCATGGGCGATGTTATGGTGAAGATGAATATGGATGCGAACTCCGCTTCTTGGCTCATGTCTATCTTCACGTTCGTCGGCATTATCTTGGCGCTTCCTACGGGTGCGCTTGCTAAGAAATTTGGTCCGAAGACAATGCTGTTAGCTGCAGCCGCGATCATCGCCGCCGGCTCGTTGTTAGGTGCCTTTGCAGGCAATGGCATGATCCTCATCGTGTCTAGGGCGATCGAAGGTGTGGCTTTTATCTTCGTGACCATCTGCGGTCCTTTGGCGGTGCAGAAGTACGTCGCACCCGATAAGATTGGCTCCGCAACGGGTATTTGGGCTCTCTGGGTTTGCCTAGGCTCGGTTGTCGGTGGCGTTTTGACACCAACGCTGTACTCTTCAACCGGATTTGTGGGTGTTTGGATCATCTATGCCGTTGCTGCGGTTGTATTCGCAGTCGTTGTTGCTGTAGTCGTCAAGGATCCCCGAAAAGCGCTCGAAGAAGCCTCCGAGGCTCCTGCGGAAGAGAAGATTAACTACGGCGACCTTGTGAAGCCGAATATCTTACTGTTCCTCGTGGCCTTCCTCGTGTTCAACATGACGCTTATGGCTGTGTTGGGCTTCGGTCCTACCTTCATGCAACAGCAGGGTGTCGAGCCAACGCTGTCGGGTTTCATCAGTACACTTCCCATGCTGCTTGCTGTTATCTCATCCCCGCTGTTTGGAGCTTTGTCTGACAAGTTGGGCCGCCGCAAGCCGCTGTATCTGTTCGCGTTGTTTGTGATGGGGCCTTGTACGCTGATTCTGCTTACCCAAACTGGCCCGCTGATGTGGGCAGGTGCTATCGTCATGGGTCTCGTCGGTTTGGGTGGTCCAGTTATGTGCCTGACTTCTTACATCCATGTTCTCGGCCGCCCCGAGCTCATGTCCATCGGTATGGGTGTGCTCATGTTGGTCCAAAGTTTGGGTCAGTTCTTGGGTACTTGGCTGGTTCCTTTACTGCTCGGTCCCGACGTGTCCTCTTGGATGTTCACGGGTATCGTGATGTGCGTTCTCGGTTTTATCGGTACGGGTGCTCTTGCCCTGTGCAAGTTTAAATAAGGTTTCATTATCTTTTCTCGGGCATGGGCGTAGCGCTTTATGTCCGAGCAGGTTCTGAAAGGATGATCTGCTATGTGTTTTAGACCTGCTGGTGCGTCCGTTGATGGAGAGCGGAGCTTTTGCCCTGAGTGCGGTGAGGAGATTAAGCTCATTCCGGGTATCGTTATGAAGAAGTGCCCACACTGCAAATGCGATCTTATGCCTTACCTAAAGGGCGAGAAGCCGATTCCCGCCCCTGTTGCTCCCGCTGCACCGAAAGTTTCCGCTACTCCCGCAACGCCTTCTGCCCCGAAAGCTTAATGGAGGTTACCGTACATAAGTGGGAACGGCCGAGTTCGTAGCTCGGCCGTTTTGATGTAAAGGCTTTAGCCTGCCGAACACGCGAAGCGTGCGAGATATGCACCACCTGCTATGCTGGTATGTGACAGGTGGTTATGCAAAATCTCCTTCCTTCTAAAATGACGACCTGCCGTCTTTCGCCGCCCTTCGTCTTTCGCCTTGCTTTCAGTGCTACCGGCTTGATGGGCAAGAGGGAAAGAAC
>NZ_JAVWUP010000170.1:0-5374 GCF_036667095.1 Gordonibacter sp.
CACGTCTCAACATGGTAACTTTCATCGGTCGCATCCTCTCGTCGCATCAGTCAGGGAAATCAAAGCGAAGCCATCGGAACCTCAAGGTTTTTACTATGAGCGCAGTAGTCGTCCTGAGCCAGGATGTCGCCCTCGTGGTAGTACGCGGCGCGGGCGCGGCAGCCGCCGCAGCCTTGCGCGTAGTCGCAGGTAGCGCACGCGCCCGAATAGGCTTTGGTGCGCAGCGTCTCGAACACGGGACTGGTGCGCCATATCTCGTCGAACGGGGTCGTGCGCACGTCCCCCGCCTCTTCGGTCATGTAAGCGCACGGACGCACCAGGCCCTCCGAGCCGATAACGCAGTAGGTCAGTCCCGCCAAGCATCCGCGCTCGAAGCGCGTCTCGACGCCCAATTGCTGGGCAATGCGCGTGAACTGGGGCGCGCAGGTAGGCTTCACCTCGATGGACACCTCGGCGGACTTGCGCATGATGTCTTGGAGCAGCCGCTCGTTCTCCACCACCTGCAAGCCGGTCTCCTCGATATACTTGCCGCGGCCCACCGGGATGAGGAAAAAGAGGTAGTGGGCCTGCGCGCCGATGCGCTCGGCGAAGTCGGTGAGGGCGCAGACCTCGTCGCGGTTCCAATCCACGACGGTCGTGTGCAGTTGGAACGGCAATCCTGCCTGCTTGCAGGCCTCTATTCCCTGCATGGTCAGATCGAAGGCATGGGGAAGCCCGCGAAACTCGTCGTGTTTGTCCGCATCGAGGCTGTCCACGCTGATGCCCATGGCGCAGGCTCCGCTTGCCCGCAGGCGCTGGGCGACCTCGGGTGTGATAAGCGTGCCGTTCGACCCGAATACGGGGCGGAGCCCCCGGCTCGCCGCATGCGCCACAAGATCGTAGATGTCGGGGCGCATGAGCGGCTCCCCACCCGAGAAGATCATGATCTTGAAGCCCGCACGCGCTATCTCGTCGATCATCTTCATGCCCTCGGCTGTTGTCAGCTCCTTATCGCTGGCCTCCTCGGCATCCTGGTAACAGTGCGCGCACTTCAGATTGCATTGGTTGGTCGTCATCCACGACACGATCATGGGCCTATCCTTTCGTATCCGGCGCGCCGACAACCGACGCCGCCGTAGGGCGAACAAAACGGGAAAAGTGGATTGTGGGCTGACGCAGCACCGGGGAGGGGGGAGCGACGCTGCGTCAGCCCTGCAAGGAAGAACAGCCGGTTAGGTCACCGGATCGGGCTTGGCGCGGTACGCGGCCACGATAGCCTCAAGGTAGTCGAACACCGATTGTCGCAGCTCGTCAAACGAGCCGTCAGAACCATGCGGGGCGATGTTCTCCATGAGGATGAAGTTACGCGCAGACGCAGGCGCCTCTTGCCCTGCCTCAAGGGCGATATAGCGCTTCGCCAGGTCGCGGTTTCGGGGTCCGTCCGCCGGCTCGCGCGAAGGCATAAGGCGGATGGTGTCGGCGATAAGCTCGTGCCACCTCGACACCGACTCGCCACGGGCAACACGGTCCGCGGCCTCGCCCTCATCCACCGTATCGTCGCAGATGCAGGTAAGCCGCCAGAAGAACTGGCTCTCGCCCTGGCATCGCTCGACCGTGGCAGCCAGGCTTTCCCAATCAGCATCGCCCGCACCGGACAGATCGTGCACGGCTCGCAAGGTAGTCATGCGCTTGAACAGCTGCTGAAACCGATCCTCAATGGCATCCATCTGCCTGCTGGCAAGTTCCTGCAACGCGCAAGACTCGTCGAAAAGGCCTGCATCGGATTTGATCTGGGCTAAAGAAAGCCCCAGGTACTTCAAGGTCATAATGCGATACAGATCTTTCACGTTCGCGTCCGTATAGAGGCGCTGATTCTGCGGGCCCTTTGCCGAAGGCGACAGCAAACCCTGTTGATCGTAGTACTGGATCGTGCGCACCGTCACGCCCACGCGCCGTGCCAACTCGCCTACGGTCAAGTATCGTTGGTCGGTCATACCTATCTCCTTGCGCGGCCCTTGGCATCCCTCGACACGGGCGGCTCCTCGTCTGGACACCGGGTGGATTGCCCGGCGCACAGCGAGCATACGCGATGACGCTACGTCACCGTCAACGAAGATGTGCCCTCCTCCAGAAAGTCACGACAAACTCGCGGGTATTTCCCCCGGCGCATCGTCAGATACGCGGCAGCGCGGCTTGCCAGGCAGAAACGCGCACTTCGTCAGCCCGCACGGCAAGGCGCTTATGGCGCGCCGTCTGCCCACCCACCACAGACACGGCGCCCTTCGGCACGCCCAATGCCGCAGCTACCGTCTTGCAGACGGCCTTGTTCGCCTTGCCCCCGTCGGGAGGAGCCGTCACACGGACACACACCTCGCAGGCACCTGCCGCATCGGCGCGCACCCCCATAACCTCGTCACGCCCCGAGCGGGGCGTGACGTGAACAGCTATGATAGTCGGCTTGTCCAAAACAGGAAAACAAGCAACGCGCGACTAGTCGATTTCCTCGAACTCGAAATCGTCGTCGGCATCGCCGAAGCCGGAGAGGTCCTTCTCTACACGGGAGGGTGTCGGCGTTGCCGGAGCAACGGACACCGAGCTGGTTTGCGGCATGGTATAGGCGGCAGAGCCGTCCATGTTGATAGGCACCTGGGCCGGCGAAGTGATGACGCGACCCGTCGAGTTGGATGTCTCGGAGAAGCCGGTGCGGGCATGCGCACTCACGGGCAACGCCGCAACAGGCGCACTGCCGCCGATATCGGCCAGTTTGCGCGTAGCGTCGGTAATGAAGTCGGTGAGCAGGTCCTGGTACTCTTCGCGGGCATCTTCGCGGTCGTCCTCGAGCTTCTTGATGGCATCGAGCACTTTCTGCTTCTCAGCCTCGGCTTTGTCGACGATGCGCTTGGCCTCGTCCTCGGCATCTTTGATGGTGCTGGCAGATTGAGCATTCGCATTCAAGATGATCTCGTCGGCAGAGCGCTGGGCGATAATAAGCGCCTGGGCGATAGCATTGTCGTCGGCCTTCTTCGCCTCGAGCTGGCGCTCGAGATCGGCGATGCGGGCATCCTTGGCGATGAGCGCCTCTTCGTCGATCGTGCTTATCGGCGCATCCGCATCCTCGATGCGAGCCGGGGTGTCAAAGCCAGCAAACGAAGAGTCGTCGTACTGGCGCTCCATTTGGTCGAGCTGCGCGTTCAGCCCGTCGATCTCGTCGGCAACATGCTCAAGGAACACGTCCACTTCGTCAACGTCGTAGCCTTTGCGGTCGATAGAGAAGCTTTGGTTGTGGATCTCAGTCGAGGTGATAGCCATCTGTCATCCCTTCGTCTTGTTCGCGTGCGCATCCGATTATGCGCATTAAAACAAGTTCAACAGTAAACGTACTCCAAATTGTAATACAAGCAGGGCAATGATGGGGGTAACGTCCACCATACCTCCAAGTGGGGGGATCAGCTTCTTAAAAATATTGAGGTAAGGATCGCACACTTTCCCCAGCACACGATAGATATCGCCCAAAATGCCGCGCTCATGGGGGAACCACGACATCATGATGTAGACGAAGATAACCATACTATACACGTCGGCAATCGACGCGATAAAGAATTTGATATTCAGCACTGACCCAGCTCCTTAGACCGGCATACGGCAGCTGCCACACCAGCATCGAGAGAACGGGCGAAGCCCGCCTCCTCCATAGCCGCCAAAGCAGCCAGCGTCGACCCGCCCGGGCTACACACGGCAACGCGGGTGGTTTGGGCATCCTGCCCCGTCTCACGCATAAGCAGCGCCGTTCCGTACACCGTCTGCTGCGCAAGCGCTTCAGCCAAACCTGCCTCGAGCCCCTGGGCCGCGCCACCATCGCGCAGCGCTTCGATCAGGGCAGCAACGTAAGCAGGACCGGAACCGCTTACCGCACCGGTCGCGTCCATGTCGTCCTCGTCAATGACGTATGCGGCACCGAGGCAGGCGAACAGGTCGCGTACCAGTGCGACATCGGCCTCGTCGGCCTGCGCACCACCTGCAACCGTGGTGGCACCGGCACCCACCAGCAAGGGAGTGTTCGGCATCGTGCGCACGAGACGCGCACCGGCAGGCAAAGCCCCCTCCAAGCGCTCGGTGCAAAGCCCTGCGGCAATAGACACGAACAACGGGCCGTCCTTGCCGCCTACATAGGCGGGCACCTCGGCAATCTGCTCCAGTACACCCATCATCACCTGCGGCTTCACCGCAAGCACCACGACGTCGGCACCCTCGATCGCACGCGCATCGGCCACGCAGGCAACGCCGTAGCGACCCTGCAGGTAAACGCGGCGCTCCTCGCCGGGGTTGGCCACCGTGAAGTTGGCAGCTGCCAGACGGTCGGCCGGATGCTCGCTTGCAGCAATCCAACCACCCATGATGGCTTCGCCCATCTTTCCGCCGCCGATGAGGGCGATGCGGGTTCGGTCGGTAAGAGCCATCTACAGCACCCCTTGGTTGCGCAGGGCCTGACGCTCGGCATCGCTGAGCGCAGCACCCCGCGTGATGGCGAACACCTTGTCGGCAATGCACTCCACGCTGGCGTCAAGTGCGCTGGACACGCCGAACGAGAAATCCAAGATGCGCTTGGACAGCTGATCGGGCGTATTGCGCAAAGAAAGCACCGCCGCATCGCCCGCCTTGAGTATCTTGGCCACATGCTCCACCTCGCCGTAGCTGGCGGGCTTGAGCACCGACAGGGACCGGGAAGGGCTATGTGCCGCAGAGCCCGACCCGGCGTAAGCTTCATACGGATCGAAAGCGCTGGCCGCAGCTGCAGAAGCCGCTGCGACTCCCGACTTCGGCGCGGGCGTTGCCGTCGGCAGCGCGAAGTCGCCGAAGCCGGCGTCGGCCCTGCCGCCGCTGGATGGGGCACCGTCGGTCGCACTGGGTTCAAACAGCGAGTTCAGCCCTTCCGAACGCTCGCGGCGCGCAGCGGTATGGGCCGGCGAAGAAGGGGCCGGAGACATGGTGTCGATCACGGTACGCTCGCCGCGCAGCGATGACGAGGTGCCCGTTACGCGACGCGGCGGCAGAGGATCGCGCCGTAAGCTATCGGGTACCTGCGTGTTGGCGCGTACGTCGTCGATGGAAACGAGTTTTGGGAATTCGGACGAGGACGCACGGGGCCCCGAGGCTGCACCTCTGCGTGCCGGACGCGTGGTCACAGGCGCATAGGGGTCGTAGCGCGAGGCCGATGCACCGTCATCGTCGAATTCGGGTCCGTAGTCGCCGTAATCGTCGCCGTATTCCCCATAGTCGTCACGTTCTGCGCGTGCGTCGGCAAAGCCGAGCTTCGACTTGATGCCGTCGAGCATTCCGCCACGTTCCGATTTCATGATCTTGGGCAGCTCCATGTTCACCACCTGCTTCGTTTCTT
>NZ_JAVWUP010000171.1:0-713 GCF_036667095.1 Gordonibacter sp.
ATATGTTCGTCAATGCGATTTTGAATGAAGAGTTTGCGCTGTTCGATGGCGTTTTTTCCCAGATAGTGGTTGGTGCATTGGAATTGCGAAAGGGCGCGCAGCACATACCCTTGGTAGAGCATTCCCTCCGCAGTGACGGCTATGCGATGCTGGCGTAAGCGAGCAACTTCCTCGCAGCATGTCACACGCCCCAATAGGTAGTCGAGGTAATCTCGGGCAACGGGATCGTTTGTTTCGACCTGCTTAGCCAAGGAGTCGGCTGTTTGCTCGCGTTGTTCGTTGGCGCGGAGTTTGTCGATGTCGACGAGGCCGTATTGCTTGACGCCGTGCTCCTTCTTGTACTGGTGGAAAAGGTGTTGTGCCTCTTGGTAGTCGCTTTCGTCCACCAAGAGATAAAACTTCTGCATGCCCAGATAACCCTCGAGGGTGTTGCGCCAGTGCTCGTCTGCAACCTCTACGACATCGGCTAATACTCCTGCAAATACGCTTTGAGGGTAAGAAGGTCGGCGGGGTAGTCCTTGAGTCCCTTTTCAAGCTGCCCTCGTGCGGTGCGGTCCTCTTCGATGGAGCGAGCCAGCTCTTCTCGCGTTCTTTTCAGTTGATAGTGTATATCTTCCACGCTTGCGAAGAGACTCGATGTCGATTTAACTAGTTTCTCAAAAAAAGAGGAGTTTTGCCCGGGAGCTGTGAAGGTGAAATCTTCTTGTAGGTCG
>NZ_JAVWUP010000171.1:723-5302 GCF_036667095.1 Gordonibacter sp.
CTTGCGCATGTGTCTTCGCCACATTGTCGATGAAACTCGAGTTGTCCTCGTCGTCGAGTCGAAGGCAAAATGCGCCGAGGCGCTGGGCCTCTTGACGAAAACGCAGCTCTCGCTTGTCGAGAAAGTCGTCGGCCGAGATCATCTCTTTGGCAAGATGGTCTCGCTCGCTCGCGAGTTTCTCGCGCCGTTGATAGCCGCTGTCGCTGTTCTTGCGAACCACCAGTTCGTCCATTTTCTGTCGGCGCACGGCAGTTTCCTCGCCGATGCGGGAGAGGCGCTCATCGAGGGAGTCTCTTTCTTGACAAGCCGCGTTCCTGAGTGCTTGGAACTTGATTTTCTTCTCTTCCCATACGCCCATTGCCGCTCGATCGACTAAATACATTTGGGTGCGCTCTCGCTCTAAGGCGCTTTTGGAGTCAAGGTAGGCGTTCTGAATTTTCAGGAGGCTTTCCCTTTGCCGTTCTAGTTGACGGGCGAGATTGAGTTGTTGCTGATAGTTTTGGATGTTTTGCTGCATAGCTTCGATATCCAGCTTTTCGGGTAAATCGCAGATGTTTTCGGTAATGAATTGCTCAATGTCATCAATGGGCTTGAAGGAGATGGCTTTCTTGAGCATGGAAAAGAGCTGCGCGGAATGTACGTTCCAGCGCGCGAGCATAAACTCGCGGTATGCTGTTGCGGTTGGGAACAGCTGCCCGTTGTTGGAATAATCGCTGGAAGCTAAAAACGACTGGAATTCTTTGCGTGTCATGGCGTGGGTGTCGCATACGTATCCTTCGGGTGGAATAGTTCCTTCGTAGAAGAAAAATGCGCCGTTCTCGTCGCCGCTTGCCTCGCATGCATAAGTAACCCCTGCTACGAAAGAAGTCTGCAGAGTGCTGTCATGAAACTCACCTGCAATATAAGTGTCGAAATTTTTCCCCACGCGCGAGCGCTTGTCGGTGCCGTCGAGGTCGGTGCGCAGATAGCCACTCAGAGTGCGCTTTGAGGTTTCGCTGGCGGCTTTGTTGAAGGTGGCGGGGCGCAATTCCCCGAGCAAAATTACCTGCAAAGCATCAATAAGGGTCGATTTCCCCGAAGAGTTCTCGCCGGTCAGGTAAGTTATCAACCCGAAGTCGACAAATTCCTTGTCGTAGTAAAACCAGTTGACCAAATGCATTTTATTCAGCGTCTTCAAGCGGACCACCTTCCTGTTCACGAAGGTCCTTCACGAGAGAGCGAAGCCTCTCCGAGGAAACGGCATGCTGCACCGTAGGTAGGATGGCGAACAGCCCATCTGCCTTCTTGAATGAACCGTGCAGTTTGGTGATAATGGTGTGATTCTCCATGATGCGCAGAGCGTCAGCCACCGTGATCATGTTGGGTCGTTTGCTCAAGTTACCGTGCGCCACTAAATTGTCAAGAAGATCGGCCACCGTTGCGCGCACATCACCCGCAACGCCGGCTTCGTCTTGCTTCAGGTCATACATGAGGCGCAGGTTGATGAGCACTTCGGTGGCGAACTTGTTAAGCGTAAGCTTATTGGCACCTTCCTGGTTGCGAATGTAGTAGAACCTCTCCAGATCGTCGCGAAGCAGATCCCAGCCAGAATAGGATAGGTACTCGTCCACAAGGGCATGGTGGAGAGACAGGAACCGGAATTCGGGGTTAAATACGGTAGTCTCTTCGTTTTTGATCAAGTCCCGAACGATGAAGGTTTGATCGAGCAGATGATTGCATACCGCCTTAAAGGATTCTTTTTCGGAGAGCGAGAGTTGTTCCAGATTGGCGATTGTCATAGTTGGCTTTCCTCCTTCAGGGCAAGCACCGTGTGAGGCAGTTGATATATGCCCCGGGTGAATAGTTCGGGTGAAATGCTCTCTAATCGATAAAAGCAAAGTGGATCGGTCGCATAAACCAAGGCGAGCAGCGCGACGACATAGTGTTCATCGGACTCCACGGGAAACTCTTCTAGAGAAATGCGGCGTCGGTCATGAAGCATTTTGCGCACCTGATCGAATACGTGTGTGGGGCTGTATGCGTCGTCGAGGAGGGCTTGTGCCTGTGCGATTTCAGCATCGGCGAGCTCGTAATCTGTAAGGACAACGAGGCTGTCGCTCGGGCGGGGGCTTGCGTCGCGACGAAAAAACAGTGAATCGCTTGACAAGCATCCTTGTTCAGTAAGGGAGAAGATTTCTTGCGTACGTTCCGCTAAGTCCTCGCCTTGTGCGGAGGCCAGCTGTCTGAGCAGATACCTGAGGTTTCCCTGAAGGTTATCGTCGCGATTAGTGAGCGCCTCGAGTTTTTGGGTGGTGGCTCGGGTGTAGTGTTGAATCTTTTGGTCGATGGGGTCGAGATAAGTTTCCTCAATGGTTGCATAGGTGTCCTTGATGAAATACAGGGACCGGAACACGTCGGCGCGAGCCTCGCTTGTGGTTGAAGCGGTTTTGCTCTTGATAAGTACGGCGACCATCTCGTCGAAAAGTTGCACATTTTCGATCCACTCGTCAAGCACGTTGGTAATGCTCACGCGGTATTTCGGGACGGAATCGCGTATTTTTAGGGGCTTGATCCGCGTTTCCACAACCCGCTCGGCAAAATTATCGAAGTGCAATGCCAGCACCTTGTTGGTGTCGGTGCATTTGAGCTGCTGGTCGAAGTAGCCGTTGATGTTGTGATAAACGGTTTTTAGCATGCGTATGAGTTGCTCGGTGTTCTCGACCGCACCTTCGAGCGCTGCAACGCGCGTTGCAGCATCGGCGCGCGGGTCGGTGGAGGCGGTGTGGAGTGCAGAGTAGGTGCTGTAGACGTAGGAAAGGCCTTTTAGCGGCTTGTCCTCGGTGAGTGTCGCAAACAATTCGATCAGTTTGATGCTGTAGTCGTAGATGATGATGTTTTCGGAGTAATCCGCAGCCCGCTCGATACCTATCCATCCTTTTTCAAGGAGCTTGCGAACGAGAAACGAGGCCCTGCCAGCAATATTGGCCCGCTCGTTTTCCTCGATCCCCTCTTCGTCGAAAGTGGTTTGAGCCAGGAGGGAGGAGAGGTTGTTCTTGAGCAGCTCTTGAAAGTGTTTTCGAGGGATGGTGAGGCTTTCGAGGAACGCATCGTGAAGCACGCGCAAAGCCTCTGCATAGATGATACGGTTAGGGGAAGCGAGAATGCCAAACAGATCAGAGGGTACTGCGTCAAACAGCTTCATGATCAGCCTCCCGAAAATCGATTATTGTTATAGTAATAGATGTTGCATGAATACTCCATAGACACTGAAAGGGCTGTATCGAAAGTCGCAAAACTCGGTAACGGTGTGAACCCGCAAACTTGAATCCAAATCACCGTAGAAGCATCTATGTCAGCGGCAAAATAAATTTGCCATAGAGGGACGATGGGGCGAAGATATTACCTTGGTGGCGAGGATGCTCAAGGGGCAATTCAACTGCTCGGAAATGCTATTCAAGCTCATGGCCCCACGTTGACTTCGTACTGTCAGTTAGTCTGGTCAGAAAGGCGCTTTTGTGTAGCAATCGTCTTACAGGAGGTATCATCATGAATATCTTGGGCAATGAATTTGCACCGTCGGAGGTTCCTGAAGAAACGAGATTGTCGATGAGTCCTCGTGTCGCTGGGGAAGAAGTCGAGTCGTGCGAGGTGGTTGTTGTCTCCAAGCACGAGGTGGGGTTTGTTGTTGTTGATGTGTCGGATGACAAGAAAAGACGCGTTTTTGGCGCGCGTGTATCGGTAGCCTCCCGCTTCGCACCGGGAAAGTGCGTCGAAGGGGTGACCGATGGCGACGGCAAGGTTGTGTTCGATATCACCGAGCTGTCCGAGGGCGCGGACGGCACGGGCAAGCAGCTTGACGCGTACGCTTTCAACGGCCGCCTTTCTCTGGAAAAGGCGGGCTATAGGCTTTTTCAAACGGGCCTAGTGCGTGTGGAGGGCGGCAGCGCTGTTGTTGTGCCAACGCGCCCCGTGATACCCGATGAACCCTACGCCGTCCTCATGACCTTCGACGATTGGGATATGCAGTACTCTGCTTCAACCTTTGCTTGTACTCCGAAAAACGATGTTCGTCACACCATTGCCATGAAGTGCATGATGCCGGGAGGGGCTAAACCTGAGGTGTCGTTTCATAGCGAAGGCAATGCTGCATTGTGCGCCGCAGCGCCGGTTGCGACTTCGTTGGAAGAGGTGTCGGTCGCCTTCGAAGGATACTTCCTCCTTTCCGGACATGCGGATTGCTTGAAAGAAGGTGCTCGCAGCTATTTTGAAGTGGAGGTGGCGGGCAAGAAGTATCGAATCGATACGCGTTTAGAGGTGGTGTCGGGTGTCCTTGATGCTTGGCGAGAGGGCGAGGACTTTCATCTCGCGCCCAGCGATTCTGTGCTTAAGTGTGATCTTGATTTCGCTTTGCCCAAGAGTTTTCCAGGCATCGGTGGTTCGAAGGTTTCGGTGTGGATACCCGATCTGCCCTTTTTCTTTCAGGCGGATCCCTTCGGCCACGTTCTTTTTGGAGCGACTCTGCCGGGTCTGGGTTTTGTAAACGATGGGGGAGGTCTTGGCGGTGTCAACTGGGGGAGGCAGACGAGGGAATCTGCCGCCG
>NZ_JAVWUP010000172.1:0-5238 GCF_036667095.1 Gordonibacter sp.
GAGGCGGTCGAGAGTGGGTTTTTCGATGAGATGGCCGTAAAACCCTTCGAAACCGCGATTGCCACAATGGGGAAAACGAGACTTTCTCTTTCGGGCGCGATGGCGAAGGTCGGCTTGTACAAAAGCGAAGAGAACGGTGCTTGGTTCTACCCGCTGAACGGCGCAGCGTCTACGCATATCGTCAAGGCGGCAAACTCGGAGCAGTTTCCCTTGGAGACGATCAACGAAGCCCTTTGCCTTGGCGTTGCGGGAAGAGTGGGCCTTCCGGCTGCTGAGTGCTCGTTGCTCCCCGTGAATGCTGGCGAGCCGTTGCTTGCTGTGCGTCGCTACGATCGTGGTTTTTCTAATGCTAGTCGCGAAGTGAGCGGTATGGCCTCGCCTTGCCGCCTTCACCAAGAAGATTTCAGTCAGGCGGCAGGTGTCGCGTTGAAGTACGAGCCAACAGACGGAAACTACCTTTCGCTAATTGCTTCGGTAGCGGGTGCGGCTTGTGCCAATGGTTTTGGCGAGGCCAATCTTGTTTTCGAGTACACGCTTTTCGACTATCTTATGGGTAACTGTGACAACCACTTGAAGAATTATGCCTTGCTCTACGATGCGTCCTGGTCAACGCGGGAGGTTGCCCCGATATACGATGTTGTGAGTACGGTCGAATACCCCAGCGTCTATCTTGAAATGGGCATCTCCTTCGGCGGAAACAGACGCATCGATCAGGTTAGTCGTTTCGCGATTGAGCAATCTGCGAAGATGTGCGGATTGCCGCCAAAGATGGCGTCGAATGCTTTGGTTGAGTTGCATGATGCGCTTGCTGCCGCGGTTGCTTCTGAGGCGGACTGCATCAGGCAGCAGGGGTTTTTGCAGGTTGATCCGTTGGCAAAGGCAATGTTAGTTGGAATCGACCAGCGCTTCAAAGCTGTTTCCTAAAGACAAGAGTGCTGCCAAGGTGCTGTACAAACTATTGAAGAATTCTGCTCCCAATCTGTACAAAACAATTTTGAAATCTACTCGTCGAGGAAGGCCATGAGCTCGTCAATATCGTTGAAGTAGGCCGAATCGTCGGGAATCAAGCCGAGCTCTTTTGCTTCGGCGGCGACGAGGGCACGACGTGTCTCCTCGTTCGGGGTCTCCCTCGCGGGTACGACTTCAAAGGGAATACGCCGCTGATTGACCAGTTGGTGGGTCGCCATGACGACGAGTTGTTGTAGCTCAGCCCGATCGAGCCAAGAATTTCGTTTGCCTGCGCCTTGAGGACCACCACGTCTCAAGAGCACCGCCGCCCGCTCGACCGATCTTGTGGGTGAGCCTATTCGGTCGCCGCTTATTCTATCAGCCGTCCTGATTTGTCGAGAACACGACGGGCGCGCGATTCGGTAAGTTTTAACAACTAACTGCAAAGGGTGATTTTTATCAAATAAGAGCGTTTAGATTTTCATTAAAATCTTCAATTTTTCAAATTTAATACTTCATATTTTAGTAGTTGTTCGAATATTTTAAAAGTTGTACTATAGAAACACAAATTTTAGTTTCATATTTCAATTTTTTGACGATAGGCAACAATATGCAACCTTTCGAATTGGAAGATTTAGCTTTCCAGATCAATCAGAGCAAAACCGAAACCCAAACGATCGAGGTCAAGGGCGCACAGTGCGGCTGTCCTAAACGGCTCTACGACACGCTCTCGAGCTTCTCGAACCAAGACGATGGAGGAATTGTCGTTTTCGGCATTTCCGAAGAAAGCGGGTTCGCCATCGAAGGAGTGTACGACGCCCATGATCTTCAGAAATGCATCGTAGACCAATGCAAGCAAATGACGCCCCTCGTTCGTCCCGTGCTAACCACATGTACCATCGAAGACAGGCAAATCGTGTCGGCCGAAATACCCGGCATCGACATTGCTGAGAGACCATGCTTTTATGCAGGCACCGGACGAAGCAAAGGTTCGTTCGTCAGAATGGGAGATTCTGACGAACGTATGACAGAATACGAAATCTACAGCTATGAGGCCTACCGTAAAAAATACGAAGACGAGCTGCGATCAGTCGAGCGGGCGACGTTTGGCGATTTGGATGAAACCGAACTTGAAATATATCTGCTCAAATCGAAAAGCTCGAAACCCAATCTCGCGAAACTGCCCAACAACAAAATTTTTGAGTTGATGTGCATCACGAAAAACGGTTCGCCGACCCTGGCCTCCATCATGCTCTTCTCCCCTTACCCGCAAGCTTATTTTCCCCAGCTGAGCATTATAGCCACATCCATTCCCGGCACCGAAATGGGAGAGGTCGACGAAGAGGGCGCTCGGTTCATAGACAACAAACGCATTGAAGGCCCCCTTCCTGCGATGCTTGAAGAAGCCCTTAGGTTCGCTCGCTCGAACATGAAACTCAAGACGACCATCGATCAAGACACCGGCATACGATCAGACTCTCCCGACTATCCTATCGAGGCCGTCCGAGAAGCGATACTCAATGCGCTCATTCACCGGGACTACAGCATACACACCCAAGGTATGCCAATCCAAATCAGGTTCTTTCAAGACCGCTTAGAAATACGCAACCCGGGTGGCCTTTATGGCAGACTTTCGGTTGATCAGCTAGGGAAAGTCCAACCCGACACACGCAACCCCGTGATTGCCGTGACAATGGAGACGCTTGGACTGACCGAAAATAGATACTCGGGAATCCCAACCATACAACGGGTCTTGCACGAAGCTGGCTTGCCCGAGGCAGAGTTTAAAGAACAACACGGCAACTTTGAGGTTGTCTTCAGGAAAAAAATCCCTACGGTAATAGCTGAGACATCAATCACGCTTCGTGCGGCACACGGCGCGCCCACTCAAGCTGATCGGGAGAATGCAATCATCCAATTTTGCAGCATACCCCGAACCCGAAAAGAGATTGCCGAGTTCTTGGGCCTAAGCTCGGTTTCTTACGCCACAAAGCGTTATGTGGAACCTTTGGTTGAGAATGGTGCGCTGCTCCTATCGATACCGAACGCCCCCCAAAGCCCTCGTCAAACATACAGGGCGAGCAATGGAGAGTGATCCAGGGCGAAGGATTTTCGATCGACGACTCCAATCGCGCTGAATACTTTGCGATCTTGCATGCTTTATATGCGAAAGAAAAGTCCTTCATCGATAAGCAAAGACAAGCCGGTATCGAAAGGGCATCTGCCGAAGGAAAATACCAGGGTCGCCAGAGAAGGCGCCTTGACGAGATCGTGTTTGCTGACGTAATGGAACGCTATGATGCCGCAACTATCAATGCTGAGCAGGCGGCGAGGGAACTTGGAGTTGGCCGCGCAACCTTTTTTCGCCGATCGAAGGAATTTCACGAGAATGTCCTTGCACTAACGCGGTAAGCGCAACTTACCGTCTGCAACTTGGGACGACAGCTTGCTTGGCTCTATAACGAAGCCAGCACCGCCAAGCGGGATGTCATGCCCTCTTCGATATCGTCGGCAATATGGGGAGCTACCTCGAAGCCCTGTTTATTCAAGTTCGACGCCTCATCGCTAAGACCTTTAACAGCGTTATCCAACAAATCGCAGCTGATGGATTTCAGCGCCTTTTGCCCTATGCCCAAGCGTTTTGCATGCAGCCTAATATCGTCTGTACAAACTTCATCAATGACGGACGAATGCCCCAGCTTCATTCCCATTTTGCGGCTAAAGCGAGTATAGAACGTCGTGCTTACCACATCGTATGCGGGAGCCAAGGAAACCGCCTTGTTATCGGGCGAATACAGAACCGACAGATTCTTAAGGTGATTGTCGCAGTTGCCTATGAGGTAGTTGAAAAGCGTTATACGCGCAAGCGATTCGATATCGCGTGCTGGACGCGCCGAGTACTTCCGCAAAAACAGTGAAAGAGCCGATACGGTATCAGGTTCAAGTTCTTTGTATTTAGCACTAGGCATGATGCCAAACACCTGGGTGAAGTCCTCTTGATGCTGGCGTGCGGGAACAATCAGCCCATCCAGTTGCTCTTCGGTTGGCATTATGCGGTCGTAGCGTTCGATACAAATTGCCGGAGCTCCTAAGTCGATCAGGCAAGATGGCGGCACATCGATACCGCACGCACGGGCGCATGCAAGACAAAGCTGTTCAACCAGCATCAGGTCAGATAGCTCCGCATGAGCGAACTTCACGATGCAGTTCGAGGGAGCGCCGCCGAGCGGTTGGTACCATTCTCTAGCGCCCCCAACCGACTGAGCGCAATACAAGCCGCATTTATTCTGCGTACCCGCAAGCGACAAGCGCGACCCTTCCGTCAGTCGGTCTCGTGCAAGCGGATGTCCCGCCAATGCACCCATTTCGTCTTCGCTAAATTTTCGGTACGCACGTTTTTCTTGATACGTCTGAACATTGATTACCACATCACCAATGCAGTCAAGGCCGCATCGTGCCAACAGCTCTAGGTAATCGTCGTCGGAAATGCCCAAAGTCATAGCAAGGTTGCCGAGCGCAGCACCCTCAGGCAACAGGCCCTTGAAGTACGGCTTGAATTCTTCTTCACTGAAGGCCAGAGAGCGCAAAGGAAGCGAAAACGAAAGCGCCGTTACATCAGGCGATGACAGAAACGAAACATCATAGCGAAATGTCGGCTCTCTATTTGCGCTGTCAGTATCATCGATTACGCCGACTTTTACCAGCCGGCCCTGTATATCTCGGTATACTTCTAGACTCATGTCTATTCACCGCGCTTCGATAGTTGTAAATCTATTCCTAGCATATTGACCACATGAAGCATCTTCCCCGCCTCGGTCGTTTCCTTGCCGTTTTCCAAGTTTGATATGAAAGAAAGGCTTACTCCGCACAGCGCGGCGAAATCTGTCTGGGTGTAGCTCTGAGCTTTCCGTTCAGTCCGAACGGTAGTGCCTATGTCTTGAATGGAGTAGACCGTATTCATGGTAAGCCTATCTGAGCCTGTGGCATTCTTACGTACACCGAAATTCTTCAGATGATAGTCTAATTCTTGCGTACGTCGAAATCAATAGTGATGAAGTCCAAATTCTTGCGTACGCCGAATATTGCGAAACTAGCACGGACGTGACTTAAACCATAGGGAGACTGTCCCTAGTCGAATTTTTCTTCAAGCGTACGGCCTCAATGCAGTCCGCTATGCAGAAGGCGGCATAAATTCTCTAACCTCTGTGTCCGAAATCTTGGCACAGGTCAAAAATGGCGAGGCCGCGTTTCTGGGCAGGTCACCCAGTGTATGGGCCAACTTGCAAATCA
>NZ_JAVWUP010000173.1:0-5199 GCF_036667095.1 Gordonibacter sp.
AGGGGTGTTCCTTAGGGGTGTTCCTTAGGGGTGTTCCTTAGGGGCATCGTAGACCGAAACGCCATACGGTATCAGAATAAGTAAAAAGCCTAGATCCGGTAGCGTACCGAACCTAGGCTTTGAGGGACTGCCCTTAGCTTTTGTCGAGTGCCCGCCTTCAGGGACCTAGGTCACTTCCGGGGACTCCCTTCTCACTATTTCTTATCGGGTCGCTTCTTGCGCTTACCCTTCGGTGGCTTGGGGGCACTCCTCTGCGTCGCAGCCTTATCCTCCGTCGGGGACTGTCCTGAAGAGGCGCTTGCGGCCGAGGGTGCTGCCGCTTCAGCTGTTGCTACGGCTGCTTTGCCCGGCTTGCCCGTCAAAGCAGCTGCCATGGCGTTCGGGTTGGCGAACTCGAAGCGACCAACCTCGGAGCCGTACTTCTTGGCCAGCTTGGCATAGCGCGGCTCACGCGTCTTCCACATGGCATACAGCGGCGCAGCGATGGCGATGGACGAGTACGAGCCGCAAATGAGCCCGATAGCCATAGCGAACGCGAAGTCCTTCAGCGTCTCACCGCCGAAGAACAGCATGGCGAGCACCGGAATAAGCGAGCTCAACGTGGTGTTCATGGTGCGGATGAGCACTTGGTTGATGGAGTGGTTCGCCATCGTCATGAACGTGCACTTGATATCCTCGCCCTGCATGTTGTCGTTAATACGGTGGAACACGACCACCGTATCGTAGAGCGAGTAGCCCAAGATGGTAAGCAGCGCCGCAATGGTGTTCGGGTTCACCTCGCGACCCACCAGCGCGTAGATGCCCATGACCAGCACGAGGTCGTGCAGCAGCGACACGATGGCAGTGATGCCCATTTTGTAGTCGAAACGGATGGCAATGTAGATGATGATAAGCACGATGGACACCAAGAAAGCGATGAGCGACGACTGGATGACGCTGGCGCCCCAGTCCGGACCGATGGTGGTCACCTCGAAGCTGTCCGTGGAAAGCCCTAGGTCGCCGGCGACCTGAGTGGCACGTGAGGCAGCATCTTCGGCACTGGTGGTGGTAGTGCGCACGAGGAAGCCTTCTTGGCCGTCAGCATTCGTTGTCTGGACAACCGCATCGGGCTCGCCCGCCTTGTCGAAGGCACCGCGCATGTCCTCCGTGCTCACCTCGCCCGTACCATGGAACGCAATGGACGTGCCGCCCACGAACTCGATGCCGAAGTTCAGACCCCGCACGCCTACGACGACGAACGATGCCGCGATGAGTACGGCAGCGACAGTCAAGAACGCGCGGCGATGCCCCAGGAAGTTGATATCGCGCTTGATGAACCTGCCGCGCGGCTTAGCCGCCGCCTTCGCGGCCGCCTCGCCCGCATCACCCGCGCGCCTTTCGGCGATACGCGCGCTCTCCTTGGCATCCATGGCCTCGCCGACTTCAGCAGCCGCCGCCGTGGTGCCCTCAGCAGCCGCAAGCGCCCCGTAACGCTCGGATGCCGCAAGGCTGTCCTTCACGCCCCAGAAGCCCGGGTGCTTGGCGATGACACGCGGCGCCAACAAACGGATGATGGGAGCCTTAAACAGCAGCATCATAACGATGTCGCAGACAATACCCAACGCCAGCGTCAGGCCGAAGCCCTTGACGGAAGCCGTGGCCAAGAAGAACAGTGTCAACGCCGACACCAGCGTTACCAGGTCGGCATCAATAGACGTGACGATAGCGTGTTTCACGCCCGTAACGGAGGCAGCGCGCACGCTGCGCCCCATGCGTATCTCCTCACGGAAGCGCTCCATGACCAGAATGGACGAGTCCGCCGCCATGCCGATGGTCAGCACGATGCCGGCAATGCCGGCAAGCGACAAGCTGAACAGCCCGAATGCGGAGAGCGTAGCGAGGATGCCCAGGTACAGCACCGCGAACACCATCATCGCAGCCGCGGTGATGGCACCCAGTCCGCGGTAGAAGAACAGCAGGTACAGCATGACAACAACCAGGCCGATCAATGCCACGAGCACGCCCGAAGCCAACGCGCTCTGGCCTAGGGTCGGACCGACCATCTGGCTTTGCGCATATTCGAAGCTCACGGGAAGCGAGCCGCTCTCCAGAACCGTCTGCAACGACTTAGCCCCGTCGAGCGAGTAACCGCCCGTGATCTGCACCTCGCCGTTGGGAATCTCGGATTGGACGGCGGGTGCAGACTGCACCTCGCTGTCCAGGATAATGACGATCTTGCCCTTCGTGGGAGCCAGCTCTCTTGAGGCGTTCGCAAACGCCTCGGCACCCCGGGCGTCCAGCTTCACGTTCACGCCGTAGTCAGTAGACGTCTCGGACGCTTTGCCGATACTGACATTCGTGATGTCGGCACCGGTAACCAGCGGCGTATAGGTGCCCGCTTCGACCTTCAGGTGCTCAACCTTGCCCGACGGAAGCGAGTTGCCCAGTGAATCGGTTACGGTACCGTTTTCCCCATACTGACCGTTCTCGATCTTGGTCTTCACCGCTTCGTCGGTAAACGAGTCGAGGCGCGCGAACTCGAGTTTGCCCGTCTTGCCAATGGTGTCGAGCGCCTGCTGGGTATCGGATAAGCCCGGTATCTGCACGAGTATCTGATCGGTGCCTTGCACCTGAACCACGGCTTCAGAGGCACCAAGTGCATTCACGCGGCTCTCGATGATAGCGCGGCTCTTCTCCATGTCCTCGTTGGACACCGCAGCCCCGCCCTCGCCTTTCGCCGTAAGCACGACCGACAGGCCGCCTTGGATATCAAGGCCCTGGTTGATTTTTTCTTGCGGGGGCGTGAACATGAATACCGACCCCACGACCAACAGGGTGGTAACGATGAGGAGCCATATGTTGCGCCGATCGGTGGAACGACCGGGCTTCTTCTTTTTTTGGGCTGTCGCCATGACGTCTTCTTCCTTGTCGTACGAACGCAGCTGATGCGCAAACACACAGCACGCATTAAACCTGAACTGTCCTATTGTGCCACAAAATGTTACCGAACGTACGAATTCCTGAGATTTGTCCTCATTAAGAGATAATGCCCCTTCGAGCTGCGTTTAGTAGTCCTTCGCAGCAGGCGACGCCATCCAGGCACCATAGAATTCCTCGTAGGAATTCGCCAGCACGGCCTCGCGCGCACGGCGCATCAAGTCCAGCAGGTAATGCAGGTTATGGACAGACAGGAGGATACCGCCCAACATCTCGTTTTGCTTCACCAGGTGGCGGATGTAGGAGCGCGAGTGGTTTTGGCAGGTAGGACACGTGCAAGCGGGATCGAGCGGACCGAAATCGCGCGTGTACTTGGCGTTGCGCATGTTCATGCGACCCGTGCTGGAGAACGCCGTGCCCATGCGGGCCGTGCGCGTAGGAAGCACGCAATCGAACATATCCACGCCTTCGCGCACCGCACGCACCAACGTCGTGGGATTGCCCACTCCCATGAGGTAGCGGGGCCGGTCTTCCGGCAAAGCGTTCGCCACCTGGCCCAATGTTTCAAACATAATATCGTGATCCTCGCCCACCGAATAGCCGCCGATGCCAAAGCCGCCGAAGCGGTGGCCGCCGCCGCTCAGGCTCTCGTCCTCGATCTCGCGCAAACGACGCACCGATTCCAAGCGCAGGTCTAGGTGCATGCCTCCCTGCACGATGCCGAACAGCGTCTGGTCGGGACGGTCATGCGCGGCCAGGCAGCGGCGCGCCCAGTTAGCCGACAGGTCCACGGCGCGCGCCACGAAAGCCTTCTCGGCCGGGTAGGGCGCGCACTGGTCCAGCTGCATGGCAATGTCGGCACCCAGCTGCTGCTGGATGGCCATGTTCGCCTCAGGCGTCCAGCGCACCTTAGTGCCGTCGTAGATGGAGCGGAACGTCAGGCCGTCGTTGTCCAGCTTCAACGTATCGGCGAGGCTGAACACCTGGAACCCGCCCGAGTCGGTGAGCATGGGGCCGTCGTAGCTCATGAACCGGTGGACGCCACCGGCCTGCTCCACCACGTCGGCGCCGGGGCGCAACGACAGATGGTACGTGTTCGCCAGCACTACGTGGCTTTGCAGGTCGCGCAGCTGGCCGACCGTGACGCCCTTTACCGTGGCACTCGTTCCCACCGGCATGAACATCGGCGTTTGGAACGATCCATGGGCCGTCTCGTAGGTGAGAGCACGGGCGCGGGCGCTGAGGGCCTCCTGCGTACAGTCGAACAGCGCCATATCACGCCTCGGTTCCGTTGGCATCGTGCGCGGCAAGCGCCGCCGCCGTCGCCGCACGATCGGCGACACCACTGCCTAGGCAGCTCGCCGGGTTCTCGCATTCCGGCAGCGCCTCAGCCCATGCAGCAAACTCTTCCATGCTTCCGTGCTTGACCGTGGACAGGTCAAAGCCCACCGGGTCCAGCAGATGGTCGGTCACAAGATACGCGTCAGCACCTAAGGTGGCTATAGCCAAGTCCTCGACCGTGTTGTTCCCCACCATGAGCACCTCTTCGCCGGCAAGGCCGCACGCCGCGAGGTTCTCGGCATAGTAGGCCAGCTTGGGCTTTACCGACGTGGAGTTCTCGTAGCTGGTCATGCGCGCAAAGCGGGCGGGATCGATACCGGCCCACGCAAGTCGGTGCTCGACGGCGCGGCGCGGGAACATGGGCATGGTGGTCAGCACCAGCGTGTAGCCTTTGGCCGCCAGCGTCTCGATGGCGCACGATGCGGAGGGGTTCGGCGAGACGTTTTTGCCAACAAGGTTGAACTCGTGCTCGTAATAACCGGTGATCAGATCGTCCCACGCGGCGGCTGTGCGATCGGCATGGTCGAAGAACGCCTTCCAGTAGGCATCGTAGTTCGTGGAGCCGTCCTCATGGGACACCATGGCCTCGATGCCAGCCTTGAGCGCGGTCGAGAAGGCATTCACGTCGAGTCCCTGCGCCGCCACGAACGAGGTGATGGATTTGAAGTACGGCCCGAGGAAATCGTCCAACTCCATAGGCAACAGCGTGCCGTCCAAGTCGAAGAAGATAGCACGGTAGGTGCGGGCCGCGGAAGAGCAGGCGACAGGCTCGGGGCATTGGTCCATTGCGAGATTCCTTTAAGTCGGTTGCATTCGATTCGACCCCGTAGTATACGCGACCGAGCACAAAGGAACAAAACCCGATGAAATCGCTACGCGGAAGGCTCGGCGCATACGTCCCTTCGCCCTCGGCAAACATGCCACCCGGCCCCCTCGCATCCG
>NZ_JAVWUP010000174.1:0-5189 GCF_036667095.1 Gordonibacter sp.
AACTGGTGCCCTTGACAGGATTCGAACCTGCGGCTTTCTGCTCCGGAGGCAGACGCTCTATCCCCTGAGCTACAAGGGCACGTCGGCAGATTATACGCTATGATGGTAAAAAACGTCGAGCAAAGCGAAGGAAATCCAAATTCATGAACGAAACCATCCGATTGGAGCGCATGAGCAACGGCGCTGACGCCATCGGGCACCTCGAAAACGGGAAAACGGCGTTTGTCGCAGGTGGGGCACCGGGCGATGTGGCAACCGTCGAGGTCGTCGAGGACAAGCCGACCTTCGCGCGGGCACGCCTCGTCACGCTCGCAGAGCCCTCCCCCCTTCGCGTGCAGCAGCATTGCCTGCAAGGCGACGTGTGCGGGGGGTGCCCCTGGCAGCACCTCTCCTACGACGCCCAGATCGAGGCGAAGCGCGCCAACGTCGTGGCAGCCCTCGTCCATACGGCCCGCTTCGAGGCAGCACGCGCCGAGGAGCTTGTGGGTGCCTGCCTGCCGAGCAAGCGACAATGGGGTTATCGCAACAAGCTGGAGTTGGGTGCCGCGCGCGCCGACAACGGCACGTTCCTGCTGGGCTTCCACCGCGAAGGCACACACGATATCGCCACGCCGGAAACCTGCCCTTTGGCCCATGATGCCATCACCAAGGCACCGAAGGCGCTGCGCGGCGCACTCAAGTTTGCGCAAGGCACCCAGGACCTCGGCATCTTCCGCGTAGGCGTACGCCACAGCTTGCGCACCCGCGACCTGGAGATAGCGCTTTGGACACGTCCAGGCTCGTTCCCCCGCGCCCACGTGGCGAAGACCGTCAAGAGCGCACTCAAGGCCACGAGCATCGTGCGCGTGCTGGCCGACTCAGGCAAAGCGCGCAAGATCAAGGGAGTCGAGACGCTGGAGGGCAAAGGCTGCTGGGGCGAGGAGCTGGCCGGAGCGGTATTTCTTACCAGTGCACCATCGTTTTTCCAGGTGAACACCGCCCAGGCTGAAAAGCTGATCGAAGAAGTGATCTTGGGGCTCGGCGGCCGCATGGGGGAAGGCGGCCCAGAGGGCCTGGACGGACTGCTGGTGGCCGACCTGTATTCCGGCGGCGGCACGTTCTCGGTACCGCTCGCGAGCGCGGGTGCCGACGTCATCGCCATCGAAGCAGCGGGCTCGTCGGTACGCGACCTGCGCCGCAACGCCGAGATGAACGGCGTGGACATCGAGGTCGTCGGCGGCGACGCCGCGCGCGAGCTGCCGGAGCTCGGCGGTCTGGACGCCCTCGTCGTGGACCCGCCGCGCGCCGGCCTTGCCGACGGCGTGGTGGAAAGCATCGCCGCCGCAGCGCCCGAGCGCGTGGCCTACGTCAGTTGCAACCCTGCCACCTGGGCGCGCGACGTCGCGCGATTCGAGGCGAACGGGTACCGCCTCGTGCGCGTGCGCCCCGTCGACCTTTTCCCCCAGACGCACCATGTGGAAGTAGCCAGCATCTTCGAGCGCGCCTAGCACCGCCGAGGGCAAAGGAAGGAAACGACCATGATCCTGTCTGACAAGACGATTACGCGCATGCTCGAAGAAGGTTCTCTCTCGGCCATGCCTTTGGAGGAGGGGCAGATACAGCCCGCAAGCATCGACATACGGCTCGGCACCACGTTCAGCGTAGTCGAAGACCGTGCCGACGGCATCATCAACTTAGAAGACGAGATACGCTACAAAACCATCGAATCGGACACCTACCTACTCCTGCCCGGCCAGTTCGTGCTGGCCACAACCATGGAGTACGTATCCCTTCCCGACAATCTGACCGCATTCGTCGAAGGCCGCAGCTCGCTTGGGCGCATGGGGCTTTTCGTCCAAAACGCCGGCTGGGTCGATCCGGGTTTCGAAGGCGAAATAACCCTCGAGCTGTTCAATGCGAACCGCTGCGCTATCAAGCTGCAGAGCGGACGGCGCGTGGGCCAGCTGGTCTTCGCTCAGCTCGACAGCAAGGCGCTCAACCCGTACCAGGGCAAGTACCAAGGACAGCGCGGGGCAACCGGTTCGCGCGTCTTCCTCGACGGCGACATCCGCCCATAGTCGATCGCCCCTTCATCCCCGAAGGGAGGCATGCTCGAACGCTCCCTCTTTCGACAGGGAGACGGCATGAGGTGCCGGCACAACCCTGCGACGACCGTCAGGCCGCAACCGAGGTCCCACCGTGCCCGCAACCGAGGTCTGCAAGGCGTTTCAACGAGTCGGGCGAGATTCTATTCGATATCGCTCAGGATCTCGCCCGGCTCGTGGCCGGCATCGAGGAACAGCTTGCGGGTAACGAAGTTCCACACCATGACGATGAACGTGACGGCGATCTTCGAGATACGGTAGTCGATGCCCAGAAGATCGGTGCCCGCCCACAGGCACACGTTGTTGATCCCCAAGCCGATCACCGATAGCACCACGAATATGACGAACTCGCGACGGCGGCTCATATCCTGCTTATGCGCAAACACGTAGCGCATGGATGCCACGTAGTTGAACACAACGGATACCGTGAACGAAATAGTGGCGCTGACGAGGTACTCGATACCGAAGACTTCGGTCAAGAAGACGAGCAGGCCGTAATCGATGACAAACGCGACAACCCCCACGATGCCGAACTTCATGATCTGAGCGACCAGCTTCTTCATGCCGAGCCTTCCCCTTCTTGGGCTTCGCGCCTCTTCGCGTGCAGGGCAGACGCAACCCCGCAGAGCCTTTCGCGACACGCCCGGCCCACCTGCCACCTCACTGATCAGTACGACGTCTCTTCAGAAACCCGTTAATTGTGGCATAAACGCGGCGAATATCAAGGGGTTTGCTCAGATGGCCATCCATTCCGCTCGCCAAGCTTCGCCGCTCGTCCTCCATAAAGGCGTTGGCCGTCATGGCAACGATGGCAACGGTGCCGGCATCGGCTCGGCCCAAGGCTCGGATGGTCCGCGCCGCCTCGTAGCCATCCATGTCGGGCATCTGCACGTCCATAAGGATAAGGTCGTAGTAGCCGACGTCCGAAGACTTGAAACGCTCGACTGCCTCGAGCCCCGTGGATGCCGCCTCGACCTGCGCACCCACCATGCACATAAGCTCGGTGGCAATCTCCAGGTTAAGGTCGTTGTCCTCGGCAATGAGCATGCGGAAACCCGAGAAGTCGTACGCAGGGAACTCAACCGCCTTGCAGGAAGCGTTCCCATCCTGCTCGCAGGGCACGTCCGTTGGCAGCAAATCGGCCGTAGCCTTGGCAAGCGGCACGTCGACCGCAAACGTCGAGCCGTGGCCCGCCACGCTGGACACATGTATGCGGCCACCCATAAGCTCGACGAAACGCTTCGTGATGGCCAGCCCGAGCCCCGTTCCGCCGTGCTTGGCCGCCACCGACGCATCGCCTTGCTCGAACGAAACGAATATCTTGTCCAGGTGCTCAGGCTCAATACCGCAGCCGGTATCGACCACAGCGAAACGCAGCCACACTTCCTCATCTGCTCCTTCGATGCAGCCCGCTCGGCAACCCAAGGAGCCTTCACGCGCGACCTTGGCCCCAGCAGCCTCGCCGAGCTGCTCTATGCGCAGCGTGACACTGCCGCCCTTCGAGGTAAATTTGAACGCATTCCCCATAAGGTTGTAAACGACTTGGTTCAGCCGCAGCGGGTCGCCGACCACGCACTCAGGAACCGCGCCCCGCACCTCAGTTTCGTAGACGATGCCCCGCTCTGCCGCCTGCGTGCGAAACATCGCAGCAAGGGAATCGACGAACGTGCCCAGGTCGAAAGGCGCGCACCTGATCTCGATCTTGCCGCTTTCGATCTTGCTCATATCCAGCACATCGTTGATCAGGGAGAGCAGATGCTCCGAGGAAAGCGACACCTTTTCCAGGCAGGTGCGCACCTTGGCATCGTCGCCAACACTGCGCAGGGCAATGGCCGTCATGCCCATGATGCCGTTCATGGGCGTACGTATCTCATGGGACATGCGCGACAGGAACTCGGATTTCGCCATGTTCGCATGCTGCGCCTGCACGAAGGCGTGCTCGGCCCGGCTTTTCTCTTCAGCCAGAAGGCGGGTGCTGCGCTTTGCTTGACGGTAGTAGAGGAAAAAGAACAGCAGGGTAGCCAGAAGGACGGTGCCGCCGACCATGAACATATTCATGGAAATGATGCCGCCCAGGGCCGCGATATCGCCGTCGATGGCGCTGTAGGGCATAACCGTACACAAATACCAATCCGTATCGACCAGGGGCATGAAGTACAGGTACTCGGCTCGACCGCCGTACACCACCGGCACGTTGATCGTGTCCCCGCGGTCGAGCGCCGAGAGGATGTCGACCTCGCTGTGCCCGCGCTCGTAAACGGCGCGCTGCGAAAGCAGGGCAAGCAGGCTGTCGCCCGGCTCGAGTCCGCTGTCCCGGTCGCCGATGACACAGTCCCCCACACGATCGACCACGATAGTGCGGGAGAAGCCGTCGAACAGCGTCAAGTTCAGCCGCTCGCTCAGGTCCATGGCGTCGAAGCCGCACGCTACCTTCGTCGCCGTCGTCTCGCCAAAGGACAATGGCGCGATATCGCGTACCAGCACGACCATGTCGTCGTATAGCAGAACACGGCGCCCCTGGTCGTTGCGATACAGGATCGACTCATGCGCGCTCGCTGTCGCATCGTCAGGCACAGCACCCTCGGCAGTGAAGAACCGTCCGCCTTCGGTGCACAAGGCTAAAAACCGGTAGTCGTCGCTGCCTTCCTGAGTCTGCAGGTAGCCCTGCACGTCGGCTTGGCTTTGGGACCTCAACGGGACAAGCCCGCTTGCCACCGTGGACAGCTGCGTGAACTTGTTCTCAACACCTCCGTTGAAATGGAAGACGACCTGCTTGCTCAGCTCGTTTAGATACACCTCGCTGACACTGGCTACAACCTCATCGGTCGCCTTCTGCGTCGACACGATCGCGTACGACAGCAGAAGCGCGACGACCACGCCAACGGCAATGACCCCGAAAGCCACGCAACGGCGCTGTTGAGAACCGAAACAACCACTCATAGTGCAGGACATCCCCCATCCACCTCGCTGGAACTGCGGGCAGTTTACCATCGGCGCCCGTTCCCTTGCTGCTGGAGGCCTTACCGCTTGGCAACAGGTCAATTACGCATCACGGGATCGAAAGGAACAGGCAGCGTCTGGCGCATCGGCAGGCTTTCAGGTAGG
>NZ_JAVWUP010000175.1:0-5177 GCF_036667095.1 Gordonibacter sp.
CGTCTTTACCAGTTCGAGGAGTTCTTCTCGTGAATGAATGCCTAGTTTCTGGTTGATATGCGTTGCGTGGGAGCGTGCTGTTCCTTCGGATATTGTCAAAGCATCGCAAATATAAGGTCTGGTATGGCCTTTTGCCATAAGGCAGAATACTTCGTCTTCGCGCTCTGTTAGTTGGTGTGCCTTGACGATCTCGTCATAAATGCATCTACGCTGGCTTTCGGTTATTTCTAGAGCCTTGTCCATCAGCCGTTGGTGAGTTTTTGCATCGATGATGTTTGAGAGCGTATAACTGCTTATCAACATGGTCAGATACGTGATTCCCAGCAAAACGAAAAACGGCGTTTCACCCTGTCCTTCGATTACCTTCTCGATGCCAATCGGGAGTTCTAAAACTATCATCGTCGCAAGAAGGGCCAATTGCATCGCGGCTTTCTCCGAGAAAGAAAGTCGTGCTTCGTCCCATCCTATGCGGCTTTTGACGTCGGATACCTGTACTGAGGACAGCACAGTCCAGCAAAGCCAGCAAAGCAGGGGCATGAGTTTTTCGACTCCGCGCCCCTCGTGCCCGGTTCCCAAGAAGGGTACGATCAAAACCCCGCATGCCAAAAAGGGTGCGATGCGCAACGCGGTCGTATCGATGCGCTTTGTTCGTTTCATGTGTAGGGCGAATAGGATGATGGCGAGCAGTACTGCGATCGAGCCCAGGGGAAGACAGCCGGGCAGGACGGGTGCGATGTTCGTAGCCGCGTACGTAGAAAGCCCGATGCTGATTCCGAATACCATGCGCATGGCTAAAAACCGTACCAGCAAAGGGGTGCAGCCTGGCATGGCTTTGCGTGGCGCGTTGACCGAGATGGTGTAGAGCCCTAGGAGAAAGGGGAGGATGGCTACAATGTTTAATATGCCCGAAAGATAGATATAGCCGCTTCCTAGCGGAACGAGGGTGCTCGCTAGAAAAATCGCAAATCCTCCCAGTAGAGTAAAGAGCGCCGTGCGCTCGGCGTGTACTTTGTCAAGTACCGCAAAGTTCAATCCCCAGAACAGTACGATGCAGGCATTGCCTATTCCCACGAGTGCGGTTATTGGTTCAGAGAGGTCGATCCCCGAAGATTGTCCAATTCCGACGCAGAGCAAATACCCGACCTTAGCTCCCACGGCAGTGAGAGCGAGTCCTTTTTGGGCGCCTGGCTTGCTGAAGAAGCGCGAGAGAATCGTTGCGGCTACCATGATGAGCAGGATGCAGAGGGCGCTTTCAAAGGCGAAGGAGATACTCGTCTTGGCATTGAGATACACCGCCTGATCTCCCATAGATCGCCCAAGAATGCTTGCCGCCCAAAAGAGACTTCCTCCGAAGGTGATCCATGTATGGCTTTGCGGCTTTTTCCGAAAACCAAGATTCATCTGCCCCTCCCCCTTTTTCTTTGCGTTTTCTTTGAGGACGATACCGCATTGCTTCGGAAAGTACCTCATCCCTTGGGGATTAGCTTGCTTTTGGATGAAAAAAGCAGTGAGTATCATCCCTCGAGGGCGATGCCCTGTTGTTTTGACGTGCAATACGGTTACTTCCGTCAGTGTGCGATGGTTGCGGCTCGCAAAGAGGCGGGTGCGGCAAGGTCGCTATGGAGGAGGGTGTTATGACTGTTCAGTATAGTAGAAGGTCTTTCATGAAAGGCGCGTTGCTTTCGGCTGCTGGTGCTGCAGGGTTGGGTACGCTTGCTGCATGCGGCCAGACGCAAACAAAAGGCGGAGACGGTGTTGTGTCCTATGATGAAACGGTGGTATGGAATGGTCGCTACGACGTTGTTGTCGTTGGCTTTGGGGCGGCGGGGGCCTGCTCATCCATTACTGCCGCCGACGAAGGAGCGAGCGTGCTTCTTCTCGATAAGGCTCCGAAAGGTTTCGAGGGGGGCAATACGCGCTATTGCGGGCAGATTTTCGTTAATGGACGAGGCGATCTTGAGGCAACTCGAGCCTACTATCGCAGTCTTTTCGGAGAATTCGCAATCGATGAGGATATATTCAAGGTATATGTAGAGGGCATTGCGGGTATTGAAGACAACTTCGCTAACACCTTCAATTTGGATAAGAGCGAATTCGTTAATGCTATTGAAGGTTCGACTGCCAAAACGGCCATGTACGTTTGGGAATTCTCGCCCGAGTACCCCGAGTTCGCAGTCAACGACAGTCTCTGTGTTTCGATGCTGCACGACGGCGTGAGCGATGCTTATCTTTGGGGTATCGAGCGCCAAGCCGTAGCTGACCGCAAGGACAAGATCGACGTTTGGCTCGAATCGCCCGCAACGCGCCTTATCCAAGATCCGAAGTCTAAGACTATCCTGGGTGTTGAGGTAACCCGTAAAGGCAAGACGCTTAATATTCGAGCTGAAAACGGGGTGGTGATGACGTGTGGCGGGTTCGAGAACAATAAGCAGATGATACAGGATTACCTAGGACGATCGAAGCTGGTTCCTTTTGGAACCGTCTACAACACGGGCGACGGGCATAAAATGTGCCAGGCTGCAGGAGCGGAGTTCTGGCATATGCACGCCTTCGAGTCGGCTATGAACTTCGGCGGTGCAGGCTTCGTGTGCGAGGAGGGAAAGCAGGGCAAGACGTTTTCGGTGGCCGAGCTGACTACCGGTAGCTCTATTTTGGTCGGCACCGACGGATACCGGTTTTTCCGTGAAGACGTACCTTCGCGTCATGGGCATGTCTATCAAAACGGAGTTTGGGAAAACCCGAAATTCCCCGAACGAGTGTTTATTGTATACGATCAGACGTCTGCGGACATCGCCGTCAAATCACCGTGGTTCAAGAGCGAAGACTACCATCCCGAATCAGCGACAACTTTGGCGGAGCTTGCTCAGAAGATAGGCGCAAAGTCCGAGGTGCTTGAAAAGACCGTAGCCGATTTCAATAGCTTCGCGACAGCTGGCTACGATCCTTCGTTTTATCGTGCTGCTGAGTCGATGCGCGTATTTGACGGAGGTCCTTACTATGCTTGGGAGATTATGCCCGGGCTTTTGAATACCCAGGGCGGTCCGCAGCGCAACGGCGACGCAGAAGTGCTCGATGCGACGGGTTCGCCTATCCCTCACCTTTACTCTGCAGGCGAGTTTGGCGGTATTTGCGCGAATATGTACAATGGTGGCGGAAATATGGCGGAATGCCTGATCTTCGGACAGGTGGCTGGCAAAAACGCAGCCAAGAAGAAAGACCCGCTCGATGCCTATGTGGTCGAGGCTGTCGTCTCGGACGAGATGTACACACTCGGTAAAGAGACTGATCTTGAAGAAGGAAAATCCTACGAGACTACTCCTAATCAGTATCTCGGCAAAGGTGCTGGTATCGGTGGCGACATCGTGGTGAGGGTTACCGTGAACGGTGGCAAAATCGACAACATTGAAGTTCTTGACCATAGCGAAACGCCTGATCGTGGCGGCAAGGCACTTGAACTGCTGCAGCAGAAGGCACTCGACACCCAATCAGCTCAGATCGATGTCGTGTCGGGCGCTACCGTTACGAGCGATGCCTTCAAGGCTGCAGTCGAAGAGGCCCTGAGTCAGGCCAAGTAACATTCCGTCGCCCTTGCGGCGTCCCTCCCTTCGCTTGCGGCTCACGCAGTCTTTTAAGACGGCGTGAGCCACGAGCAATGGCCCGAGCAGCTCACCACACCCAGGCGTATTACCATCCATTTGATGAATACCAAGCTCTGAAGCAACGGCGGACGCAGGCCGCTCGGTGGGAATGATGTAGTTGGCGGTTTTGCGCCGATGTTCTTCGGTGTACCTTGTCACGGATTCGTTATTGCAAGGCTCCTTTTTCGGTAGGCACAAGATTGCTGGATTTGAGTTCAAAAATCTCTTAATCTCGTGTCCGAAAAAACGATACAGGACAACTAATCTTGTCTTTGTCGTGATGGAGGCATTGTCTCGTTGCGTAAATCGGATACTTATGGGAGAATAGCTTCCGCACTACTACGGGGGCGATTGGCGCAGCGGGAGCGCAGGTGCTTTACACGCACAAGGCCGGGGGTTCAAATCCCTCATCGCCCACCACGAAACTTGCAGGTCATCGCGTATTTTACGCGGTGGCCTTTTTTGTTTCTTGCCTCACGATCAAACGGAATGTGCCTATCGTGCGCCTATGGACACGCTAAGCCGTTTTTACATCGATTATCGGCGTGGCTTTTGATTACGCAAAGACAACTGATAAGTTCGATTGCGGGATTCACTTCTTCGTAGATGATTACCAGTTCGAGCGCCTGTGGGCTGCTCCAAAAAAATACATCGACTTGCTCAAAAAGTTCGACTGCGTTCTTACGCCTGATTTCAGCCTATACATGGACATGCCGCTCCCGATGCAGCAGTGGAACGAATACCGTCGCCGCGCACTGGGCAACCTGTGGCAGCGACACGGCATGAAGGTTATTCCGACGCTCTCATGGAGCGTTAAATCCTCATATCCGTTCTGCTTTGACGGCATACCCCATAACGCAACGGTTGCCGTGTCTACCGTTGGTGTCAAAGGCGATAAAGCGGCGTTGGAAGCATGGACTAACGGCATGTGTGAGGCGATGCGCGTTATCACGCCTAAGCGCGTGCTTCTTTATGGGGGAGATATTGGCTTTGACTTCGGCTCATGCGATGTAGTCGAGTACGCAAACTCAGTTACCGAAAGGATGGGACATGGGCGGTAGGGGAAGCGTATCGTACTCGGGGAATAATCTTTCAGAAACAATGGCTCAGATTGATGAAACCATTAAAAATTGGTCGACATATTCTGGCGTCATCCGTAGCGGGAGTATGGGGAATGGAGCAAAAGAGAACATTGAGAAGGCAACACTTTTTGATGAATATCTAGCTGGTCAATCGTACAGCGGGAGAATATACAGAGGGGTTACTGTTGATGATGCAACCCTGAAAACTCTGTTAGTTGATAAAACTATTGACCAGCTTGGCATTTCGTCGTGGTCAAAATCAAAGCAGGTTGCGCTAGGTTTTGCCTCTGAAAGCGCTGAAGAATTCCTGAATGGACGCAAGGTTATATTCGTCATGCGCGATGGGACTAAATCGGGAGCGGATATTTCATCAAAAGCAACCTACAAATCAGAGCAAGAAGTGGTTGAATTGCAATGTCAGCCGAACACCTCGATGCTGCAGGACGTTCTCGCAGTT
>NZ_JAVWUP010000176.1:0-2148 GCF_036667095.1 Gordonibacter sp.
GAACAGGCCTTTTGATTTCACCGAAATTTTATGTTGTGATTTTATGGAGAAAGATGCTATACTAACTCCTGCATTTACAGAGGCAATCTAAGCTTCGGTAAAGACTGAAGGGCTCTGTTTTTTGGAGGGGGCAGAATCCTTTATCTTTGCCCGGATGCAGAAAATGCCGCTACGCAATTCGTGTAGCGGCATTTATCATTTCAGACCAGAGGATTCGCTCCAGGCACCAAGCCTACAGCGGACGACGCGCCTCGATAGCTCGGCCAAGGGTGACCTCGTCGGCGAATTCCAAGTCGCCACCCACCGGCAGGCCGCTGGCAGGACGCGTCACGCTCACGCCGAGGGGTTTGATAAGACGCGCGAGATAAGCGGCCGTTGTCTCTCCTTCGACATTGAGATTCGTCGCCAACACCACTTCCGTAATCTCGTCCGATGCCAAGCGCTTCATAAGCGGGGCGATGTGCAGGTCGTCAGGGCCAATGCCTTCCATAGGCGACAGCGCGCCTCCCAGCACATGGTACACGCCCGAGAACACAGCCGTGCGCTCGATGGGCGGGATGTCGCGCGGCTCGCTCACCACGCAAATGATGCCGGCATCGCGCTTGCTCGACCGGCATATTTCGCACAGGTCGTTCTCGGCGTAGTTGAAGCACCGCGCGCAGAAATGCACCTGGTCCTTCACTTCTGCGATGGCTTCAGACAGGCGCAGCGCCGTGGCCTTGTCGGTGTTGAGAATCCAGTAGGCGATGCGCTGGGCCGACTTCGGACCGATGCCAGGCAGGCGCTCCAGTTCATCAAGCAGCTTCTGGATGGACGGCGCTGCATACACGATAATATCCCGCGCTTACATCAAGCCGGGGATGTTCATGCCGCCCGTGGCGGCCTGCATGCGCTGGGCGCTGATGTCGGACACGCCGCGCAGGGCCTCGTTCACGGCTGCCAGCACGGTCGCCTCCAGCATCTCTACATCCTCGGGGTCCACCGCCTCCGGATCGATGGAGATGCTCTTGAGAGCCATGTCGCCCGTGGCGACCGCCTTCACCGCACCACCGCCTGCCGTGGCCTCGAACTCCAGATCCTTGATTTCTTCCTGGGCCTTCGCCATCTCAGCCTGCATGCGCTGGGCCTGCTTCATCATCTTCTTCATATCCATGGTGCAATCTCCTTCGTTAGCTCTTCAAACTTAAAGCGACGCGGGCCGAAAGCGGTGCGCCGACGTTTCACCTCAGGTTACTCTTTCACTTCCTCGAACACGATACCCTCGCCAAACCCTATGGTCAAAATGGCCTCTATCTCCTCGGGCGACTGGACGGAACCTGTCACCTCGGGCGCAGGAGCAGTGCGCGTATCGGGTTCGGAGGGGAAACCGGAGCTCGCCGCAGGTGCCGCAGCGCTCGCCGTCATCACCTGCTGAGGGGTGGGTGCCGCAGAGGCGCTCGACGCCGCCTCCCAGGGGGCAGATGCCGTCGCCTGGTGCGAAACCGGCGACGTCTCCTGTCGAGGAGCGGATGCTGTCGCCTGCGGTGACTGTTGCGCCGCAGAAGAAGGTTCCCCTTGTGCCGCCATCTCATCGCCGTAGGGAACAACCTCGTCGTCATAGGGTGGCAGATCGTAGGTATCGGCCAGTGCAGAACCCGTCTCCCGCAGGGCGGGACGTGCGCCGGAGGAGGACGCTACGGGCATCGCCGAAGCCGTCGGCAGAGGACCCGCCCCTGCAGTCACGGCAGCAGAAGGCGACGGTGTCTGAGCCGTTGGCGCCGGCCTCGAGGCAGCACAAGCCGATTGCTGCGGTGTTGCCACCGAAGCTGGCGCAACAGAGGTAGACACGGACACCCCGCCGGAACCTTGCGTATACGAGAACGGCAGCACCGCTCCGCATGACTGGGCAAGCGCTGCAGACACCGCTTCCTGCACGTCAGGTTTCTGTACCGCCTTGAAGGCAAACGAGTTTTCAGCAGGGAACTCTATGGCCAGCATGTTCCCGCCCGCATCATAGATGGCCTTCGTGTTCAAGAACAGCACCCCGTAGGCGGCCTTGCTCTTTTTGAGCGCGGACAACGTCGCCTGCCAGATGCGCTGCAACGCTGCTGGGTTCTGCAGGCTGGCCGCAAGGTCGGCCGAGGGCGCAGCTGCCGCAGGCGTGGCGGC